>NZ_JBEZND010000026.1:0-119283 GCF_040706415.1 Streptomyces sp. NPDC048106
GCCAGGCGCTGCACCGTCTCGACCGGGTCGAGCGCCGGGCGGGTGGCATCGCCGAACGGGTCCCTTCCCTGCCAGCCGACGGTCCACAGACCGAAGGTGAACCTGTCCTCAGGGGTGGCGTTGAAGCGCTTCGACATCTGCGGCCCTTGCTGTCACGCGGTCCGGCAACGCTGCCGGACGGTTTTGTTTGACCTGATGACTAATACGCCAAGAAGCTGTGCTCCCGCTAGCCTCCGGGGCGCATCCTCTTCACCACTCAGCGCGAGGCATGTTGCTCATTTCGTAGTCATACCTGGTCAGAGGCGCTCACACGCGAACCGGGACCGCCGGGCCGGAGATGCCATGTGTACGATCACGTTCGTCGTGACGCTGCCCGTGGCCCACCCGACAGCCGCTCCCGCTCCCCCTGAGGAAGATCATGAAGTTCACTGATGGCTTCTGGCTCATTCGCGATGGCATACAGATCGCCTACGCCACCGATGTGCGCGATGTCCGCCAGGAATCGAAGCGCTTCAACGCGTATGCCGCCGTGCGCCGGGTGACGGGGAGGGGCGACACGCTCAACGCGCCCCTCGTCTCCATCGAGTGCTTCTCCCCGGCCGAGGGGGTCATCGGCGTCCGCCTCACCCACCACGCGGGCAAGCGCCGAACCGGCCCCGAGTTCACCGTCGGCGGTGTGCAGGGCGGTGCCGGCGAGGTCCGCACCGCGGGCAGCGTCACCGAGCTGACCAGCGGCCCCCTCAGCGTGCGGCTGGACCGCTCCGCCCCCTTCACGCTGAGCTTCCGCGACGCCGACGGCCGCGAGCTGACCCAGGTGGGTACGAGGGGCGCCGCCTTCGCCACCACCGAAGAGGGCGAGCACCACATGGTGGGCAAGCTCGCGCTCGGCGTCGGCGAGCAGGTCTACGGCCTCGGCGAGCGCTTCACCCCGTTCGTCAAGAACGGCCAGGTGGTCGACATGTGGCAGGCCGACGGCGGCACCAGCAGCGAGCAGGCGTACAAGAACATCCCGTTCTACCTCTCCTCGCGCGGCTACGGCGTCTTCGTCAACCACCCCGGCAAGGTCTCCTTCGAGGTCGGCTCGGAGTCCGTCGGCCAGGTCCAGTTCAGCGTGGCGGACCAGACCCTGGAGTTCTACGTCGTCGCGGGTCCCGCCCCGAAGGACGTCCTCACCCGCTACACCGGCCTCACCGGGCGCCCGGCCCTGCCCCCCGCCTGGTCCTTCGGGCTGTGGCTGACCACCTCCTTCACCACCTCGTACGACGAGGAGACGGTGATGTCGTTCGTCGACGGCATGGCCGAGCGCGGCATCCCGCTGTCGGTGTTCCATTTCGACTGCTTCTGGATGCGCGAGTACCAGTGGTGCGACTTCCAGTGGGACCCGGACGTCTTCCCCGACCCCGAGGGCATGCTGGCCCGGCTGAAGACCAAGGGCCTGCGGATCAGCGTCTGGATCAACCCCTACATCGCGCAGAAGTCCCCGCTGTTCGAGGAGGCCGCCGCGCTTGGGCACCTGGTGCGCCGCGCCGACGGCGACGTGTGGCAGTGGGACCTGTGGCAGGCGGGCATGGCGCTGGTGGACTTCACCAGTCCCGCGGCCCGCGCCTGGTTCCAGTCGAAGCTCAAGCCGCTCCTCGACCAGGGCGTCGACTGCTTCAAGACCGACTTCGGCGAGCGCATCCCCACCGACGTCGTCTGGCACGACGGCTCGGACCCCGAGCGGATGCACAACTACTACACCGAGCTGTTCAACAGGACCGTCTTCGAGCTCCTGGAGAAGGAGCGCGGACAGGGCGAGGCCGTGCTGTTCGCCCGCTCCGCGACCGCGGGCGGCCAGCAGTACCCCGTGCACTGGGGCGGTGACTGCTGGTCCTCCTTCGAGGCCATGGCCGAGTCGCTGCGCGGCGGGCTGTCACTGTCGCTGAGCGGCTTCGGCTTCTGGAGCCACGACATCGGCGGCTTCGAGGGCACGCCGGACGCCTCGGTGTTCAAGCGCTGGCTGGCCTTCGGCCTGCTCTCCTCGCACAGCCGTCTGCACGGCTCCTCCTCCTACCGCGTGCCGTGGGCGTTCGGCGAGGAGGCCGTGGCCGTCGCCCGCCGTTTCACCCTGCTCAAGCACCGTCTGATGCCGTACCTGTACGGCGTCGGCGTCGAGGCCCACCGCACCGGCGTGCCCTCGATGCGCCCGATGCTGCTCGAATTCCCCGGCGACCCGGCCTGCCGCCCGCTGGACCGCCAGTACATGCTCGGCGCCGACCTGCTGGTCGCCCCGGTCTTCACCGAGGACGGCGAGGTCGAGGTCTATCTGCCCGAGGGCACCTGGACCCAGTTGCTCACCGGCGAGACGGTCACCGGACCGACCTGGCGCACCGAGCGCCACGGCTACGACAGCCTTCCGCTCTACGTCCGCGAGGGCGCCGCCCTGCCGCTGGCCGCCGACGGCCGACGCGCCGACGACGACTGGCTGGACGGCCTGACGCTGCTGGTCCACCCGACCGCCGAGGACGGCTACGAGCGCACCGTGACCGTCCCGGACCGGGCCGGCCGCACCGCGGCCACCTTCCGGGTCCGGCGGGAGGGCGACACGCTGCGCGTCACCGCGGCGGGCGGCGACGAACCGTTCACCGTGCGGGTCGCGGGCGGCGCGAGCGCCACCGGGAGCGGCGAGGTGACCGTGCCGCTGGCCTGAGCCGGCCCGGAGCACCCGGTCCGACCGGGGGTGGTGCGGGACGTGTGCGCACGTCCCGCCCCCACCCGTCCGCGAACGACGTGCGGTGGGCGGCGGCCTCAGGGGGTCGCGGGCGCCGGACCCGTGCTCGCGCGGACGGCCAGCTCCGGCGGGAGCAGCACGATGTCGTCGCCGCCGCGGCCCTCGATCTTGGCGAGCAGGCGCTCCACGGCACACCGGCCCATCTCGGACGCCGGGATGGCGACCGAGGTGAGCCGCACGGATGCCTGGGCGGCGACCTGGTCGGGACAGATCGCGACCACCGACACGTCCTCGGGCACGGCCCTGCCCTGCCGGCGCAGCAGGGCGAGCAGGGGCTCCACCGCCGACTCGTTCTGCACGACGAAGCCGGTGGTGCCGGGGCGTTCGTCGAAGACGCGGGCGAGGATCAGGGCCAGTGCGTCGTACCCGCCCTCGCAGGGGCGGTGCAGGACACGGACGCCCAGCTCCCGCGCCCGGGACCGGAGGCCGTCGAGGGTGCGCTCGGCGAAACCGGTGTGCCGCTCGTAGACGGCCGGTGCCTCACCGATGACGGCGATGTCGCGGTGCCCGAGCCGCGCCAGATGCTCCACGCACAGCGCCCCGGTCGCCGTGAAGTCGAGATCGACGCACGTCATCCCCGTCGTGTCGGCGGGCAGGCCGATGAGCACGGACGGCTGGTCGGTCTCGCGCAGCAACGGGAGCCGCTCGTCGTCGAGTTCGACATCCATGATGATCATGGCGTCGGCCAGCCCGCTGCCGGCCACCCGGCGCACCGCGTCGGGCCCCTCCTCGCCGGTGAGCAGCAGGATGTCGTACCCGTGCGTGCGGGCCGTGGTGGCCACCGCGATGGCGATCTCCATCATGACCGGCACGTACATGTCGGTGCGGAGCGGGATCATCAGCGCGATGATGTTGGACCTGCTGCTGGCCAGCGCGCGGGCGCCGGCGTTCGGGTGGTACCCGAGTTCGCGGATGCTCCGCTCGACACGCTGCCGGGTGGCGGCGGAGATGATCCGCTTGCCGCTGAGGACATAGCTCACCGTGCTGGCCGAGACTCCGGCGTGCCGAGCGACCTCGGCGAGAGTGACCATCCGGCTCTCCAAGACTTGCGAAGCGCTTCGCCAGCGCCTGGTGCCTAAACTAGCAAGTCAGGATACGTCGGCGGTGACCCGGTCACGTCCGGCGGCGCCCGCCGGTCCGCTCAGCCGACCCGCGCCGCGAACGCCTCGTAGGCCCGCTCGTCGAAGAGCACGAAGCGGACCTCCTCGACGGCCGTGTCCGCGGCCCGCACCGTCTCCACCGCGACCCGGGCGGCGTCGTCCAGGGGCCACCCGTAGGTGCCCGCGGAGACGGCCGGGAAGGCGACCGTCCTCGCGCCCAACTCGTCGGCCACGCGCAGCGATTCGCGGTAGCAGGAGGCGAGCAGCTCCGAGCGGTCCTCGCCGGTGCTGAAGACCGGTCCGACGGTATGGATCACCCACCGGGCGTCGAGCCGCCCGGCGGTGGTCGCCACGGCCCGTCCGACCGGCAGTCCCCGGCCGTATCGCGAGGCGCGCAGGGCGCGGCACTCGGCGAGGATCGCGGGGCCGCCGCGCCGGTGCACGGCGCCGTCGACCCCGCCGCCGCCGAGCAGCGAGGAGTTGGCCGCGTTGACGATCGCGTCGGCGCTCTGCCGGGTGATGTCGCCCTGGACGAGGAGGATCGCGGTCATGTCTGTCTCAGCCTCCGCCAGACCGCCTTGGCCGCGTTGTGCCCCGACATGCCGTGGACCCCGGGGCCCGGCGGGGTGGCCGAGGAGCAGATGAAGACGGCCGGGTGGGGGGTGTGGTACGGGAACAGGGTCGGTCTGGGCCGCAGCAGCAACTGGAGCCCGGAGGCGGCGCCGCAGGCGATGTCGCCGCCCACGTAGTTGGCGTTGCGGGCGGCCAGTTCGGCGGGCCCGGCGATGGCGCGGGCGAGGACGCGGTCGCGGAAGCCGGGGGCGAAGCGCTCCAGCTGGCGTTCTATGGCGTCGGTGAGATCGCCGGACCAGCCGCCCGGCACATGCCCGTACGCCCAGAAGACCTGCTTGCCCGCGGGGGCGCGGCCGGGGTCGGCCACGCTGGGCTGCACGGTGATCAGGAACGGCCTCTCGGGGGCGCGGCCCTCGCGGGAGGCGGCGCGCAGGGCGGTGCCGATCTCGGCCCGGCTCGCGCCGATCTGGACGGTGCCGGCGACGCGGGCCTCGGGGGCGGTCCAGGGCACCGGTCCGTCCAGCGCGTAGTCGATCTTGAAGGCGGCGGCGCCGTAGCGGTAGCGGTCGTAGTAGCCGCCGAAGCCGGCGATGCGGGCGAGGGCGGCGGGCGAGGTGTCGAAGACGTAGGCGCGGGCGGGCGGCAGGTCGTCCAGCCGCTTGACCTCGTAGTCGGTGTGCACCTGGCCGCCGTGGTCTGCGAGGCAGGCGGCGAGGGCGTCGGAGATGGCCTGGGAGCCGCCGCGGGCCACCGGCCAGCCGCGGGCGTGCGCGGCCAGCGCGAAGACGAGGCCGATGGCACCGGTGGCGAACCCGTCCAGCGGGGCCATCACATGGGCGACGAGCCCGGCGAACAGGGTCTTGACCCGCTCGTCCTTGAACCGGCGCATCAGCCAGGTGGACGGCGGCAGCCCGGCCAGCCCGAAGCGGGCCAGGGTGACGGGGTCGCGGGGCAGCGCGGTCAGCGGCAGGGACATGAAGTCCCGTACGAGCGTGTCCCAGTGGGCGAGCAGCGGCTCGACGAGTCTTCGGTACGCCCCCGCGTCGCGCGGCCCGAAGGAGGCGGCGGTCTCGGCGACGGAGCGGGAGAGCACGGCCGCGGTGCCGTCGGGGAAGGGGTGCGCCATGGGCAGCTCGGCGTGCAGCCACTCAAGGCCGTAGCGCTCCAGGGGCAGGGCGCGGAAGGCGGGCGAGTTGATCCCCAGGGGGTGGGCGGCCGAGCACGGGTCGTGCCGGAAGCCGGGCAGGGTCAGCTCCTCGGTGCGGGCGCCGCCGCCCACGGTGGAGCGCGCCTCGAACAGGGCCACGGAAAAGCCCCGGCGGGCCAGTTCCACGGCGGCGGTCAGTCCGTTCGGCCCCGCACCCACCACGACCGCATCGAGCATCGACGGCACCTTCGGACCCCTTCGTCAGCCGATGGCCACTCGGGTTCAGGATATGCCGGAGTACGGGCGACACGGCCCCCCGCGCGGCAAGCGGGCGCGGGGGCGTGCGGGCGGCGGCCGGCGGGGTCCGTGGGCGGCGGGGTGTGCGGGCGGCGGGCAAGAGCCCGGTGTGTCCCGGTCGTTCAGCGTCCCACCGCGTACCCCTGCATGCCGCGCGGGTTCGCCGCCGCCGACAGCACGCCGGTCTCCGGGTCGCGGGCGACCGCGCACAGCCGGCCCTCGGACCAGGCGGGGCCGACGGTGACGTCGTGGCCGCGGCGGCGCAGTCCGGCCACCACCGCCTCCGGCATCCGGGACTCCACGGTCACGGCACCGGGCTGGTGGCCACGGGGGTAGAAGGAGCTGGGGAAGGCGTCGTTGTGCCAGTTCGGGGCGTCGACGGCACCCTGGAGGTCGAGGCCGCCGCGGACGGGGGCGCGCAGGGCGACGGCGAGGAAGAAGTGCGGCTGCCACTGGTCCTGCTGGTCGCCGCCGGGCGTGCCGAACGCCATGACCGGCACGCCGTCGCGCAGCGCGAGGGACGGGGTGAGGGTGGTACGGGGGCGGCGGCCGGGGGTGAGGGTGTTCGGCAGGCCCTCCTCCAGCCAGGTCATCTGCAACCGGGTGCCGAGCGGGAAGCCCAGCTCGGGCACGACCGGGTTGGACTGGAGCCAGCCGCCGCTGGGCGTGGCCGCGATCATGTTGCCCCAGCGGTCGACCACGTCGAGGTGGCAGGTGTCGCCGCGGGTCCCGCCGTCGGCGGCCACCCGGGGCTCGCCGGACAGCCGCGCGACCGTCGGCTCCCCCACGCCCATCGGGTCGAACCCCTCGGCCACGCGCGGCACCGGCTCGCGGGCCCAGCCGGGCAGACGCGGGGTGCGGCCGCCGGGGGCGCCGGGGCGCAGTTCGTACGACGCCTCGCTCCCGATCAGCGTCCGCCGCCCGGCGTTGTACTCCGCGGACAGCAGCCGCGCGAGCGGCACCTCGGCGGCGTCGCCGTACCAGGCCTCCCGGTCGGCCATGGCCAGCTTGCAGCCCTCGACGAGGAGATGGACGTAGTCGGCGCTGCCGTACTCGGGGAGTTCCGGCGGGAGCAGGGCGAGTTGCTGGAGGAAGGCGGGGCCCTGGCTCCAGGGGCCCGCCTTGCACACGGTCCAGCCGTGCCAGTGGTAGGAGACCGGGTCCTCGTACGTCGCCGACCAGTCGGCGAGGTCGTCCGCGGTGAGCGTCCCGGTGTGCCGTTCGCCGCTGGTGTCCAGGGTGGGGCGGCGGGACTGCCGTACCAGGGCCTCGGCGATGAAGCCGGAGCGCCACACCTCGCGGGCGGCGTCGATGCGGGCCTCCCGGTTCCCGGCCCGCGCGGTCTCGGCGAGCAGCCGGCGCCAGGTGGCGGCGAGGGCGGGGTTGCGCAGCGGCGTGCCGGGGCGGGGCGCTCTGCCGCCCGGCAGGTACAGCTCCGCCGAGGAGGTCCACTCCGTCTCGAACAGCGCCCGTACGCTCTCCACGGTCGCGCCGATGTTCTCCACCGGCGGGTGGCCTTGCTCGGCGTAGCCGATGGCGTATTTCAGCACGTCCTCAAGGGACTTGGTGCCGTGGTCGCGCAGGAGCAGCAGCCAGGCGTCGAAGGCGCCGGGCACCGCGGCGGCGAGGGGGCCGGTGCCGGGGACCAGGTCCAGGCCGAGGTCCCGGTAGTGCGCGGCGCTCGCGCCCGCCGGGGCCACGCCCTGCCCGCACAGCACCCGTACCGCGCCGCCGGCCGGCGCGAGGAGGATCGGCACCTCCCCCGCCGGGCCGTTCAGGTGCGGTTCGACGACGTGCAGCACGAACGCGCCGGCCACGGCGGCGTCGAACGCGTTGCCGCCGTCCTCCAGGACCGCCATCGCCGACTGGGCGGCCAGCCAGTGGGTGGCGGAGGCCATGCCGAAGGTGCCCTGGAGGGTGGGCCGGGTGGTGAACTGCACGTCTCACCTCACGGGGAGTGTCGGCTGCTGCCTGCCGTCCGGTCGGTCGGCCGTCCGGTCAGCCGACAGGCTACCGATGGACCCGCTCCACGTCTGCGTCCCGCCGGACTCCGGGGTACCGGCGCGGGCGGGGGCGGGGCAGGCCCACGGCCCTCCGGCGGCCGGGGGTGGGTCGTGGTCATCCCGGTGTCGGTGTCCCCTTCCGGACGGTCCGTGCGGTCCGTGCGGTCCGTGGCGCGGGGGCGGGGGGCGGGGGCGGTGCACCGGGGGTCCACCGTGAGGACGGTGACGCCGAGCGGTGCGATCAGGGTGCGCAGCCCGGCCCCCGCGAGGCGGATGAAGGCCTGGCCGGAGCCGAGCGTGGCGGTGAGCCGGCGTACGGAGGTGAAGCCGACGGCGGTGCGCTCGCCGAGCGGGGTGCGGAAGAGCCGTACCGCGTATCCGGAGGGTCCCGGCCGGACCGGGACGTACAGCGGCCCGTCCGGTAAGGGTTCGGGGGGCGCGGGATCGTCGCCGCAGCGGAGTTCTGCCATGGGGTGCCTCCCGTAAGGCAGGGCGCGTGAAGTGTGGGAGACCCCGGACGCGGGGAGGCGGACCGGGGCTCGCTGTCGACAGTACGCCGGGACAACTCGGTTTGTATGTCCCGGCGTTGTCGTACCTACCGGTGGCCCGGATACGTCGAGCCGTGCGGGCCGGGCGAGGCCGTCACCGCCGGGCGGTGAGGTCCCGCAGCGCGATGTTGAGTTGCAGGACGTTGACCTGCGGCTCGCCCACGAAGCCGAGGGCGCGGCCCTGGGTGTGGTCCTTCACCAGTTGCTCGACCCGGGCCACCGGCAGGCCGTTCCGCGCGGCGACCCGGTGCACCTGGAGCTCGGCATACGCCGGGGAGATGGCAGGGTCGAGGCCGGAGCCGGAGGAGGTGACCGCGTCCGCGGGGACCTGGGAGGGCCGGACGGTGTAGCCGGGCACGGAGTTGTCCCTGACGACCTTCGCCCTGGCGTCCTCGACGGCCTTGACGAGCTTCGGGTTGTCGGCCGACAGGTTGGTCGCGCCGGAGACGAGCAGCTTGTACCGGGTGTTGAGGGAGTTGCCGGCGAGGCCGTCGGCGGGCCGGGGCTGGAAGTACCGCGAGCCGTAGCCCTGTTGGCCGATGAGCGAGGAGCCGACGACCTTGCCGTGCGACGTGATCTCGGAGCCGTTCGCCTTGTCGTGGAACAGCGCCTGGGCGACACCGGTGACGAGGAGCGGGTAGACGACGCCGGTCACCAGGGTCAGCACGAGCAGGGCCCGCAGGCCCGCCCAGAGCGGCCGGACGGTGTTCGTGACGGAGAGGTTCATGGCGATCAGCCGATTCCGGGGACGAGGGAGAGGAGCAGGTCGATGAGCTTGATCCCGACGAAGGGGGCGACCAGGCCGCCGAGGCCGTAGAGACCGAGGTTGCGGCGGAGCATCCGGTCCGCGCTCATCGGCCGGTACCGCACGCCCTTCAGGGACAGCGGCACCAGCGCGATGATGATCAGCGCGTTGAAGACGACGGCCGACAGGATCGCGGAGTCGGGCGAGGACAGCCGCATGACGTTCAGCTTGTCCAGGCCCGGGTAGACGGCCGCGAACAGCGCCGGGATGATCGCGAAGTACTTCGCGACGTCATTGGCGATGGAGAACGTCGTCAAAGCGCCACGGGTGATGAGGAGTTGCTTGCCGATCTCGACGATCTCGATCAGCTTGGTCGGGTCGGAGTCGAGGTCGACCATGTTGCCGGCCTCCTTGGCGGCCGACGTGCCGGTGTTCATCGCCACGCCGACGTCGGCCTGCGCGAGCGCGGGCGCGTCGTTGGTGCCGTCGCCGGTCATCGCGACCAGCTTGCCGCCGGCCTGCTCCCGCTTGATGAGGGCCATCTTGTCCTCGGGGGTGGCCTCGGCGAGGAAGTCGTCGACGCCCGCCTCCTCGGCGATCGCCTTCGCGGTCAGCGGGTTGTCGCCCGTGATCATGACCGTCCTGATGCCCATGCGGCGCAGTTCCCGGAACCGCTCGCGCATGCCCTCCTTGACGACGTCCTTGAGGTGGATGACGCCGAGGACGCGGGCGCCGCGCTCGTCGTGGACGGCGACCAGCAGCGGGGTGCCGCCGGCCCGCGCGATCCGGTCGGTCAGTTCCGGTGCGTCCGCGGCGACTTCGCCGCCCTGCTCCTCGACCCAGGCGGCGACGGAGGCCGTGGCGCCCTTGCGGATCATTCGGCCGTCGACGTCCACGCCGGACATCCGGCTCTGGGCGGTGAAGGCGATCCACTCGGCGTGCGCCGGCTCCTCCCGGTGGCGTTCGCGCAGCCCGTACCGCTCCTTGGCGAGGACGACGACCGAGCGGCCCTCGGGGGTCTCGTCGGCCAGCGACGACAGCTGGGCCGCGTCCGCGACCTCCGCCTCCGTCGTCCCGCGCACCGGCACGAACTCGGCGGCCCGGCGGTTGCCCAGGGTGATGGTGCCGGTCTTGTCCAGCAGCAGCGTGGAGACGTCACCCGCGGCCTCGACCGCGCGGCCCGACATGGCGAGCACGTTGCGCTGCACGAGGCGATCCATGCCGGCGATGCCGATCGCGGACAGCAGCGCGCCGATGGTGGTCGGGATCAGGCAGACCAGCAGGGCCACCAGCACCACCAGGGTCAGGTGGGTGCCCGCGTGGTCGGCGAACGGCGGCAGGGTGGCGCAGGCCAGCAGGAAGACCACGGTCAGCGAGGCCAGCAGGATGTTGAGCGCGATCTCGTTGGGGGTCTTCTGCCGGGCCGCACCCTCGACCAGGCCGATCATGCGGTCGATGAAGGTCTCGCCGGGCCTCGTGGTGATCTTGATGACGACGCGGTCGGACAGCACCTTCGTGCCGCCGGTGACGGCGCTGCGGTCGCCGCCGGACTCGCGGATGACCGGGGCGGACTCGCCGGTGATCGCGGACTCGTCCACGGAGGCGACGCCCTCGACGACATCGCCGTCCCCGGGGACGGTGTCGCCGGCCTCGCACACGACCAGGTCGCCGATGGTCAGCGCGGTGCCGGGGACCCGCTCCTCGGTGCCGTGCGCCAGCCGGCGGGCGACGGTGTCGGTCCTGGCCTTGCGCAGGGTGTCGGCCTGGGCCTTGCCGCGGCCCTCGGCGACCGCCTCCGCCAGGTTGGCGAAGACCACGGTCAGCCACAGCCAGGCGCTGATGGTCCAGCCGAACCAGTCGGTGGGGTCCGTCAAGGAGAAGACGGTGGTCAGGACCGAGCCGGTCCACACCACGAACATCACGGGCGACTTCACCATCACCCGCGGGTCCAGCTTGCGCACCGCCTCGGGCAGGGACTTCAGCAACTGCCCCGGGTCGAAGAGGCCCGCTCCGACGCGGCCGTCGTCGGCCTCGTGCCCGGCGGGCGCGTCCTGGTGGGGTGCGAGGGTGGGAGTGGAGGAAGTGGACATCGTGTCCTCGTGGGATTCCGTTCCGGTCGACATCACGCCAGCCCTTCGGCGAGCGGGCCCAGCGCGAGGGCCGGGAAGTACGTGAGACCGGTGATGATCAGGATCGCGCCGACCAGCAGGCCGGTGAACAGCGGCTTCTCGGTGCGCAGGGTGCCCGCGGTGACCGGCACCGGGCGCTGTCCGGCGAGCGAGCCGGCGAGCGCGAGGACGAACACCATCGGCAGGAAGCGGCCGAACAGCATCGCGAGCCCGGTCATGGTGTTGAACCAGTCCGTGTTCGCGTTCAGGCCGGCGAAGGCCGAGCCGTTGTTGTTCGCCGCGGAGGTGAAGGCGTACAGCACCTCGGAGAACCCGTGCGCGCCGGGGTTGAGCATCGAGTGCGGAGGGGTCGGCAGCGCCATCGAGGCCGCGGTGAGCACCAGCACCAGCGCCGGGGTGACGAGGATGTAGCAGGCGGCGAGCTTCATCTCGCGGCCGCCGATCTTCTTGCCCAGGTACTCGGGGGTGCGGCCGACCATGAGGCCCGCGAGGAACACCGCGATCACGGCCATGATCAGCATGCCGTACAGGCCGGAGCCGGTGCCGCCGGGGGCGATCTCGCCCAGCATCATGCCGAGCATGGTGAGGCCGCCGCCGAGGCCGGTGAAGGAGGAATGGAAGGAGTCCACCGCGCCGGTGGAGGTGAGCGTCGTCGCCACCGCGAAGACCGAGGAGCCGCCGACGCCGAAGCGGACCTCCTTGCCCTCCATCGCGCCGCCCGCCGCCTGGAGCGCCGGGCCGTGGTGGGAGAACTCGGTCCACATCATCAGCAGGGTGAAGCCCACCCAGATGGTGGCCATCGTGGCGAGGATCGCGTAGCCCTGCCTCGCCGAGCCGACCAGCACGCCGAAGGTGCGGGTCAGGCAGAACGGGATGACCAGGATCAGGAAGATCTCCAGCAGGTTGGTGAGGGCGCTGGGGTTCTCGAAGGGGTGCGCGGAGTTGGCGTTGAAGTAGCCGCCGCCGTTGGTGCCCAGCTCCTTGATGGCCTCCTGGGAGGCGACCGCGCCGCCGTTCCACTGCTGGGAGCCGCCCGTGAACTGGCCGACCTCGTGGATGCCGGAGAAGTTCTGGATCGCCCCGGCCGCCACCAGGAGTACGGCGGCCACGGCGGCCACCGGCAGCAGGATGCGCAGCGTGCCGCGCACCAAGTCCGCCCAGAAGTTGCCGAGTTCACCGGTGCGGGAGCGGGCGAAGCCGCGTACCAGGGCGATCGCCACCGCCATGCCGACCGCCGCGGAGACGAAGTTCTGCACGGCCAGACCGGCGGTCTGCACCACGTGCCCCATCGTCTGCTCGCCGGAGTACGACTGCCAGTTGGTGTTGGTCACGAACGACACCGCCGTGTTGAACGACTGCGCCGGACCGACCGAGGCGAAGCCCGGCGAGCCGGGCAGCACGCCCTGGAGCCGCTGGAGGAGGTAGAGGAACAGGACACTCACGGCCGAGAAGGCGAGGACCCCGCGCAGATAGGCGGGCCAGGTCATCTCGGTGTCCGGGTCGGCACCGATGCCCCGGTAGATCCACCTCTCGGCCCGCAGGTGCCGGGAGGAGGTGTAGACCCGGGCCATGTAGCCGCCGAAGGGGTGGTGGACGAGTGCCAGCACGCCTATGAGGGCGAGCAGTTGCAGGAGGCCTGCGAGTACGGGGCTCACCGTCAGAACCTCTCCGGGAAGATCAGGGCGAGGACGAGATAGCCCAGCAGGGCGACGGCCACGACCAGGCCGACGATGTTCTCGGCGGTCACAGCTTCGTCACCCCCCTGGCGATGAGGGCCACCAGCGCGAAGGCCGCGAGTGCGGTAACGACGAAGGCCAGATCGGCCATCGTGAACTCCTGGAATCAGGTGCGAGGGAAAGCGGACGGTAAGAGCAAAGCCCCTCCGTGGCCGGTTCCGACCGTCCGTTGACGGGCCTCTTACGGCCGCGCTTCCGCCTTTGACGGGTCTCTTACGGGACCAGAGACCGACCGGTCGTCGGTCGCGGGGAGTAGGTCGTGCGCCCCAGGCGCGCCGGGCGCCCGCTGGCTAGGGTCGGCCCTCATGGAGACCACGGGAACCGTTCGCCGCCGGACGGCGGAGCGGATGCGCGACACGCTGGAGCGGCTCGTCACCGAGCGGGACGTATGGGTGTCGACGGCTCACCCTGATCACGGGCCGCACCAGGTGCCGCTGTGGTTCTCGTGGGACGGCCGAGCGGTGTGGATGTGCACCGACGCCGCGTCCGCGACCGTGCGCAACGTCCGCGAAGAGCCGCGCGTGCGCCTGGCGCTGCCGGACACCACCGACGTGGTGCTCCTCCAGGGTGAGGCGGAGTGCTTCCCGGACCGGGAGGTGCCCGCGGGCGCGGCGGAGGCGTTCGCCGGAAAGTTCGGGTGGGATCCGCGCGCGGAAGAGGGTTCCTTCGTGTACGTACGCGTGGTCCCGAGGACCGTGCGCGCCTGGCGCGGGGTGCCGGAACTGCGCGGAAGAGTCGTCATGCGCGACGGAACCTGGCTCGGATGACGGCCGCCCTGCTGGTGACGGCTCTCGCCACCAGCGGTCAGGCCGCCACCGGCACGTTCACCTGGTACGACGGTTTCAGACCGCCGGGAGCGGGGGCTGTCCGCTTCTCAGGCCGTCGCGGACGACCGCGCGGGCGCGCCGCGCGGACTCGGGATGGCCGTCCAGGTGCTCCAGCATGCGGCAGGTGCCCACCAGGATCGCCGTCAGCTCCGGTACCTCCAGGTCCCGTCGCACCACACCGGCCCGCTGGGCGCCGTCGAGGAGTTCGGTGAGCACCTCCCGCAGGGCGCGCCCGGCCTCGGAGGTGGCGGCCCGCACATCGACTCCCGCGTCCGCGAGCGCCGCGGCGAAGGCGTTCTTGACCGGGGACTGGTCCAGCACCAGGTCGAAGAACGCGAAGAGGGCGTGCGCCGGCCCGGCCTCCGCCAGCAGGCGCCGCCCCTCCTCGGCCATCCGCTCCAGTCGCCGGACGAGCACCGCTTCGAGCAGGGCTTCCTTGGTGGGGAAATGCCGGAACACGGTGGCGATGCCGACCTTCGCCTCCCGGGCGATCTCCTCGGTCGACGCGCCGGTACCCCGCTCGGCGAAGACCGTCTCGGCGACCTCCAGCAGCCGCGCGCGGTTTCGCCGTGCGTCGGCGCGCAGGGGCTTCGCGCCTTTGGCGGGGGGAGTCTGATCTGTCGTCACGTGGTCCTCACCATGCCTGGACAAACGGAGTCGCGTATCCGTATCGTCGTGAACCGGAGTCGCCTATCCGATTGTAGGCGGCGCGGGTCACGGAGGTCAGCCATGTCCGCATCAGCTACGCCGCGCGAGGTCTTCGGGCGGTTGATCGGCCTCATCTCGGCAGGCGAGTGGAGCGAACTGCCCGAGCTCTACGCGGAGGACGCCGAGGTGGAGATCGTCTTCTCGCCCGTGCCCCCGCGCCGCGTCCACGGCCGGGCGGAACTCCGCGAGCGCTTCGCCGCCCTGGCGGCCGCCGACGCGGTCCGCCTGCGCGCCGAGGACGTCCACGTCCACGAGACCGACGATCCCGAGGTGGTGATCGCCGAGTTCGCCTACGCGGGCCTGTACCCCGCCACCGGCCGCACCTTCCGCACCGCCAACATCCAGGTCCTGCGCGTCAGGGACGGCCTGATCGTCGAGACCCGCGACTACCACGACCACCTCGCCTTCGCCGCGGCGGACGGTCGCGCGAGCCAGTTGCTCGCCGCGACGGACCAGCCGGGCTGAGCCGCCGGGGCGGCACTCAGCGCGGGCCGAGTCCCGTCCGCCCGTCGAGGAGTTCGCGGACGACATCCAGATGGCCGGCGTGCCGCGCGGTCTCCTCGATCATGTGCAGCACGACCCCGCGCAGGTCGGTGATCTCGTCCCCGAGCGGACCGGGGTGACGGCCCCGCGGGGCTGCCGACAGCGGCGTACGGGCGATCACGGCGTCGGAACGCCGGCACTGGTCGTCGTAGAAGGCGAACACCATCTCGGGCGTTCGCGGCGTCGTCAACGGGGCATGGTCGTCGGGCCAGGCCAACGGCTCGGCCGCCCCGGTGACGATCTCCTGGAACCAGTGCCGCTCCGCGTACCCGAGGTGTTCCACGAGCCCGAGGGGGGTCCAGCCGGAGGGCAGGACCGACGCGGTCAGGGCTTGCGTGCCGAGGCCGTCGACAATGGCCAGCACGCTGGCTCGCTGCGCCGCGAGGAACGCCGACAGCGCCTTCTTCTCCATGTGATCCGTGTTCATGCGCGGCATGGTGCCAGCGGCCACTGACAAGGCGTCTCGGGCAGAATCTGAGTCAAAGCCGCGTGAAAGGAGGCGAAGCCGTGCATGGCGAGTACAAGGTGCCCGGCGGCAAGCTGGTCGTCGTGGATCTGGATGTCGAGGAAGGCGTGCTGCGCGACGTACGCGTCGCCGGGGACTTCTTCCTGGAGCCGGACGAAGCGATCTTCTCGATCAACGCGGCCCTGGAGGGTGCGCCCGCGTCGACGGACGCCGCGGGGCTGGCCGCCCGGATCACGGCGGCGCTGCCGGAGCCGACCATGATGCTCGGGCTGACGGCGGAGGGCGTCGGCATCGCCGTCCGGCGCGCCCTGGCCCGCGCGACCGAGTGGAGCGACTACGACTGGCAACTGGTGCACGGGGAGCCGCAGGCGCCGGCCCTGCACATGGCGCTGGACGAGGTGATCACCGCCGAGGTGGCCGCCGGGCGGCGGGCCCCGACGCTGCGGGTGTGGGAGTGGGCCTCGCCCGCCGTGGTGATCGGCAGCTTCCAGTCGCTGCGCAACGAGGTGGACCCCGAAGGGGCCGCGAGGCACGGGGTGACCGTGGTGCGCCGCGTCTCCGGCGGCGGGGCCATGTTCGTCGAGCCCATGAGCACGATCACGTACTCCCTGTCCGTGCCGGAGTCCCTGGTCTCCGGCCTCTCCTTCGCGGACAGCTACGCCTACCTCGACGACTGGGTGCTGGGCGCCCTCGCCGACATGGGCATCAAGGCCTGGTACCAGCCCCTGAACGACATCGCCACCGAGGCCGGCAAGATCGCCGGTGCCGCCCAGAAGCGCGTGGTCGGCCCGGACGGCGGCCCCGGCGCCGTCCTCCACCACGTGACGATGTCCTACGACATCGACGCCGACAAGATGACCGAGGTGCTGCGCATCGGCCGCGAGAAGCTGTCGGACAAGGGGACCAGGAGCGCCAAGAAGCGGGTCGACCCGCTCCGCCGGCAGACGGGCCTCGCGCGGGAGCAGGTGATCGAGAACATGATCGCCTCCTTCCGCGGCCGCTACGGGCTGACCACCGGCGAGGTCACGGCGCAAGAGCTGGCCCGCGCCGAGGAGTTGGTCCGCACGAAGTTCGCCACCGAGGAGTGGACCGCCCGGGTGCCATAGGCGTCGCGTGACCGTCTCCTCACGGACGGGCACGATTCAGGTACGGGTCAAGGTATGCCCATGCCCCGGCCAAGCCCGCGTATGGGTTCGGTGCATGTCCAGGTCACCTGCCGCGACATACCGGATTTGCCCCGCCGTCCGCTGGCTACCGTGGTCGGGCCTGAATCGGCCATGCACGACCACGGGGAAGAGGTGACGGCGGTGACGGCGCCGATACGTTCACGCCTGCTCGATTTCGTGGAGCCGGTGCCGGAACCACCGGGGGAAGCCGCCCCCGGACAGGGACCGCGACCGCGCCGCTCCGCGCTGCTGGACCTCGCCGAGTCCGCCCCTCCCCCGCCCCCGGCGGCCGACGGCCGGCCGGGCCCCCGGCCGGGTGTGCCGCCGTACCACACGCCGGTGTGCGTGCCCGCGCATCCGCGGTCCGTCGCCGGGACCGGCACCGACGGCCGCCCGGCCCGTGTGCCCTTCATCGTCGTGGAACTCTTCGAACACCCCACCCAGGGCACGGTCGCCTTCGCCTTCTCCTCCCCGGCCAGGCTGGCGGCGGCGCTCGGCGAGGCGCAGCCGTGGGTGGCCAGTTCGCTCGGCCCGCTGGCCGAGGAGCTGGACGGGCGGGGCATCACCGTCCTGCTCGACCCGCGCGTCGCGCCCGGAGAAGCCAACTGGCGGCCCGAGGACCTGGCCGCCCTCGCACAGGAGGTACGCCGGTGACGGCCGACTTCAAGGTCATCTACGACGACCTCGCCGGGCTGGCCAAGGCCTTCCACGACCAGGCCGGCGACTACCGCAAGCTGGCCCCGGACGTGTCCCCGGCCATCGTCAGCGGCGGCGACCCGGCGCTGGACGCCGCGATCAAGGAGGTCGCGGACCTCATCATCGCCCTGCACACCGGGCTCGCCGACCGCATGGACGACCACGGCGACAAGGCCGCGTACGCGCGCGACTCCTTCCACCGGCACGACGTGGACATCCACGGCGTCTTCGAGGACCTGACGGAGGGTCTGGACTGATGGGCGACAGCTGGGTCGGCGGCGACATCGGCGGGCTGCACACCATGGCCACCACGTACAAGAACGCCAAGGAGAAGCTCGACGGCGTGGTCAAGCCGCTGAGCACGGCGGTCGAGAAGCTGGCGAGCGACGCGAGCTGGAAGGGCGAGGCGGCCGAGACGTTCCGCGGCAAGTGGAGCGAGGACGAGATCACGGCCGGCGGCTTCGCCGAGCTGGTGCACCAGGCGGGCACCATCCTCGGCACCCTCGCCGACTCGCTGACCACGTGCGAGACGTCCCTCCAGAACGCGGAGCACACCGCGACCCGCAAGGGCGTGGTCACGGACGCCAAGGGCGCGCCGCAGCCGATCATGACGGCGAACCCGCCGAGCGCGGACGACCAGAAGATCATCTCCGCGATGAACGAGTACGGGAAGGCGCGCGACCGGATCCTGCACACCGCCCAGCACGCGCGGCTGGAGGCGGCGCAGCAGTTGTCGGACCTGTACGACCAGGTGACGTCGAAGGACAGCGCGGTGTCCACCGGCGACAAGGTCACCATCGCGGACTACCTGCGCGGTCTGTACGCGTACGACGCCGAGGACGCCCGCGCCGGCGGCGAGAAGGCCCGCTCCAAGCTGGACGACGCCAAGCAGGCGGCGCAGGACGCCAAGAAGGAGCTGCGCGCCGAGCGCAAGGCGTACCAGAAGGCGGGCAAGGCGCTGCCCAAGGACCTGCCCGCCAAGAGCGCGTACAAGGACGCGCTCACCAAGGTGGACGACCTGGAGGACGCGATCGCGCGCGCGGAGAACGGCAGCACCAAGCTGCCCTACGACCGCGCCCTCAACGTGAAGCTGGCCGACGCGGCGGATCTGCTGCGCGCGGGCAAGAGCCTGGAGGCGGTCCCGGACTTCCTGAAGGAGATCCCGGTCCTGGACGTCGCGGCGGCCGGCGCGTGCGGGCTCCTGGAGGCGTCCGACGACCACGACAAGGGCTGGTCGTGGCAGAAGTCGATCACCGTCGACGGCGGTGCCAACATCGCGGGGCTCGCGGCCGGTACGGCCATCACGGCGGGCCTGGTGGCCGCCGCGCCCTTCGACGTGCCCGTCGCGGTGGTGGCGGGGGTCGGCGGTGCGGTGGTGATCGGCGCGACCGGCATCATCGACCACTCCTTCCACGAGCACTGGAGCGAGGACATCCACGACCACGGCGTGGTCGGCGGTGTCCTGACGGGCTCGGGACACGTACTGTCCAAGACCGGGGACGACTTCAAGCGACTCGGAAAGGACGCCTGGCATGGCATCAAGAGCCTCTTCTGACGCCCCGGCCGGCCCGGCCCCCGTCCGCGTCCCGGCCCTGCCGGGGCTCGGCACCACCTGGTACGCGCGCGGCCCGCGCTACTGGCTGCGCCGCGCAAGCGGTGCCCTGCTGTGGTTCCTCGTGCTGGCCTTCTTCTGCTACGCGGCGCTCGAACTGTACAGCGGCTTCCGGGAGCAACTGCCGTCCGCCGTACGCACGGTGTGGGACTGGGCGCAGGCCCTCGCGTCCGTGGTCGCGCTGGTGTGGGGCTGGCTGGTGCAGCGCCGGGGTCACCGGGAGAAGCTCCAGGACCCGCCGGTCCCGGAGGAGTTCCGCTCCGGCAAGCGGGACGAGGTGCGCCGGACCACCTGGCTGACCCTCGTCGGCCGGCTGCTCGTGGTGGTCGCGGCGCCCGTCCTGCCCGCCTTCGCGGCCTGGGCCGTCGGCTGGTGCGCCGCCGCCTTCACGGTGCGCGAGTACCCGAGCGAGGTCGGCGCCCGCCGCTGGCTGGAGACGCGTCCCGCGGGCCGGTGACACCGCCCCGCGCGAGAAGGTCCACGCAAAAGCGGGCGGAGCGGTACGTCGTGACCGTGCCCCCGTGACCGCGTGGACACCCAGCGAGTTCGCGCTTCCGCCGCACGGACAGCCGTGTGACACTGTCGTCCCCGTCCCCCCTCCCCCACGAGATGTGCGCCGTGCGTTCTCTGCCTCTGCCGCTCGCCCTCACCGCCCGGCTGACCCCGGTCGCGGTCCTCGCCTGCGCCGGATGGGCGCTGTCCTCCGGTCCCGCCGCGCCGCGGACGTCCGCCGGGCACCGGGCCGAGGCGAGCACGTCCGGCCCGTCGTCCGCCGCGCCCTCGGCCTCCGCCCCGGCGGCGAAGAAGTACGCCAGCGCGTCCTCCCCCTGCTCCGCCGTGCCCGCCTCGACCGTCAAGGCCCTGGTACCCGGGGCGAAGACGGGCGGCAAGGAGATCCCCTCGACCGATCCCGAACTGCGCCGCACCTGCTCCTGGAACGCCCTGCACGGCTACGACTACCACTGGCTCGACGTCTCCTACGAGATCAGCGGCTCCGAGCAGGAGGCCGAGCAGGAGTACCGGCAGCAGGTGGGCAAGAAGGACGGCGGCGGCTCCGTGCCGGGGCTCGGGGACAGCGCGTACTCCGTCGTCGACCTCTCCACCGAGGACAAGCAGCAGACCCGCGAGGGCGTGGTGGTGGTGCGCGTCTCCAACGCCCTGGTCGTGGTGACGTACAGCGGCAGCGACTTCGACACCAAGAAGGCGCCGGGGACGGACGAGATCAACAAGGGCGCCATCAAGGCGGCGCGGGCCGCGGTCGGGGCGCTCGGGGGCGGGCAGTCCGGATCCGGGTCCGGATCCGGCTGATCGGCCCGCCCGCCCCCGGGGGACGGCTCAGGCCGTGGCCCGCTCCCGGCCGCCCGTGAGCAGGGTCAGCACCAGGTAGAGCACCAGCGAGGTGCCCAGGCCGACCGCCCAGCCGTAGTCCGCGAGCGGCGCGAGGGCCGGGACCGGCCGGCCGTCGTAGAGCGGTTTGAGGCTCGCGCCGCCGATCGCGAGGACGCCGCCGGCGAGGAAGGCGAGGACCGCCCGCCAGTTCCAGCCGCCCGCGTACCAGTAGCGGCCGCCGGTGCGGTACAGGTCGGCGAGGACGAGCCGGGTGCGGCGCACGATCCAGTAGTCGGCGACGAGGATGCCCGCGACGGTGCCGAGCAGTCCGCCGACCAGGCCGAGCCAGGTGAAGATGTAGCCCTGCGGGTCGGAGTACAGCTTCCACGGGCAGATCAGCACCGCGAGGACCGCGGTGATGAGCGCGCCGGTGCGGAAACTCACCCTGCTGGGCGCCACGTTGGAGAAGTCGAAGGCCGGGGAGACGAGGTTGGCGGCGATGTTCACCGAGAGGGTCGCCACCAGGACCGTGACCAGGGCGTAGAGCAGGCCGACCACGTTGTCGGTCTTCGCGGCCAGCTGTACCGGGTCCCAGACGGGCTTGCCGTAGACCGCCTGGGATCCGGAGGTGACCAGCACGGAGAGGAGGGCGAAGAGGGTCATCGTGGTGGGCAGGCCGAGTGCCTGGCCCCGGGTCTGGGCCTTCTGGCTGCGGCCGTAGCGGGTGAAGTCCGGGATGTTCAGGGACAGCGTGGACCAGAAGCCGATCATGCCCATCAGGGACGGCCAGAACAGCTTCCAGAACTCGCCGCCCCAGCCGAGCCGGGACGGCTGGTCGAACAGCGGTCCGACCCCGCCCGCCTTGGACGCCATCCACCACAGCATCACGAACGCGCCGACCAGCACGAACGGCGCGGCCCAGTTCTCGAAGCGGCGGATGGTCTCCATGCCCCGGTGGATGATGGCGACCTGGAGCACCCAGAAGAGGGCGAACGAGAGCCACATGGTCCAGGCGTAGCCGGCGACGTGCGCCGCGCCCGACCAGCCGTCGCCGATCAGTTTCCCGGCGAGGAAGTAGATGGCCTCGCCGCCGATCCAGGTCTGGATGCCGAACCAGCCGCAGGCCACCAACGCCCGCACGACGGCGGGGAGGTTGGCGCCGCGCACCCCGAAGGAGGCGCGGGCGAAGACCGGGAAGGGGATGCCGTACTTGGGTCCGGCGTGCCCGGTCAGCAGCATCGGCACCAGGACGACCAGGTTGGCGACGGCGATGGTGAACACCGCCTGTTTCCAGTCCATGCCGACGGCGATCAGGCCGGAGGCCAGCGTCCAGGAGGCGGTGTTGTGGGCCATGCCGACCCACAGCGCGGAGAAGTTGTACGTCGTCCACGTGCGCCGCCCGGCCGGGACCGGCAGCAGGTCCTCGTTGGCGTAGCGGCCGCTGGGCTGCGGCGCGCCGGGGGCGATCTCCACCCGGCCGTCGGCGAGGGTGACTTGGGCCGACGGTGGTATGTGCGTGGGAGCGGTGTCGGTCATGGGCAGGCCCCAATCGGGAGTCGAGGTGGGTCGGCGCAGGCCGTTGCGGGCAGCAGCCCCTCCCCGCGGGGAGGCGGGGAGGGGTGACCAGGGGTGGGGGGTTGGGGTGGGACCCCCGAGGGGACCGGGTGAGAGAGTGAAGAGGCTTCGCGCGGTCAGGAGTTGACGGCCGCGATCACCTGCGTGCCGTAGGCGTCGATGGTGGCCTCCTGCGCGTCGTGCATGTCGTACAGCGCGAACTGGTCGACGCCCAGGGCGCGCAGCGCGTTCAGTTTCTCGACGTGCCGCTCGGCCGGGCCGACGAGGCAGAAGCGGTCCACGATCTCGTCGGGCACGAACTCGGTGTCGGGGTTGCCGCTGCGCCCGTGGTGGGCGTAGTCGTAGCCCTGCCGGGCCTTGATGTAGTCGGTGAGTTCCGCCGGGATCTGGGCGGAGTGTTCGCCGTACTTGGCGACCAGGTCGGCGACGTGGTTGCCGACCATGCCGCCGAACCAGCGGCACTGGTCGCGGGCGTGCGCGAGGGCCTCGGGCGAGTCGTCGGCGGTGACGTACGCCGGGGCCGCCACGCAGATGGTGACGTCGGCGGGGTCGCGGCCGGCCGCCCGGGCCGCGTCCTTGACGGTCTTCACCATGTACTCGGTGAGGTACAGGTCGGCGAGCTGGAGGATGAACCCGTCGGCCTCCTCGCCGGTCATCTTCAGCGCCTTGGGCCCGTACGCGGCCATCCACACCGGGAGCCGGGCACCGGGCCGCACCCAGGGGAACCTGACGACCGCGCCGCCGCCGAGGTCGGCGGAGTCGCCCCGGCCGAGGGCGCGGATCACCTTCATGGCGCCGCTGATGCGCGCCAGGGTGTTGGGCTTGCGGCCCGCGACGCGCATCGCGGAGTCGCCGCGGCCGATGCCGCACACGGTGCGGTTGCCGAACATGTCGTTGAGGGTGGCGAAGGTGGAGGCGGTGACCTCCGGGGTGCGGGTGGACGGGTTGGTGACCATCGGGCCGACCGTCAGCTTCTGCGTACGGGAGAGGATCTGGCTGTAGATCACGAACGGCTCCTGCCACAGCACGGCGGAATCGAAGGTCCAGCCGTAACGGAAGCCGTTGTGTTCGGCCCGTTGCATGAGGTCGATGACGCGGGAGGCCGGCGGGTCGGTCTGCAGGACGAGTCCGAAGTCCATGGGCACTGCTCCTAGTCGAGGTACTGGCAGATGGAGCGGGGGGTGTAGACGCCGTGTCCGGCGTGCCCGGTGTACTCCCGCCGGTCGATGACGGTCTCGCCGCGTGAGAGGACCGTCTCCACCCGGCCGGTGATCCGCTTGCCCTCGTACGCCGAGTAGTCGACGTTCATGTGGTGCGTCTCGGCGGAGATCACCTGCTCGGCCCGCGGGTCGTAGATCACCACGTCGGCGTCGGCGCCCGGGGCGATGGTGCCCTTCTTCGGGTAGAGGCCGAACATCCGCGCCGGGGTGGCGCAGGCGATCTCGATCCAGCGGCGGCGGGAGATGTGCCCCTCGACGACGGCCTGGTGGAGGAGGTCCATCCGGTTCTCCACCCCCGGCAGCCCGTTGGGGATCTTGGAGAAGTCGCCGCGTCCCAGCTCCTTCTGGCCGCTGAAGCAGAAGGGGCAGTGGTCGGTGGAGACCACCTGGAGGTCGTTGGTGCGCAGGCCCCGCCAGAGCGCCGCCTGGTGCTCCCTGGGCCGCAGGGGCGTCGAGCACACGTACTTGGCGCCCTCGAAGTCCGGCTCGGCGAGGTTGTCGGTGGACAGGAACAGGTACTGCGGGCAGGTCTCGCCGAACACATGGAGCCCGTCGTCGCGGGCCCGCGTCAGCTCGGCGACCGCCTCCGTCGCCGAGACGTGCACGACGTACAGCGGCGCGCCCGCGACCTGGGCGAGCCGGATGGCGCGGTGGGTGGCCTCGGCCTCCAGCAGCGCCTTGCGGACCTCGCCGTGGTAGCGCGGGTCCCGCTCGCCGCGGGCGAGGGCCTGTTCGACCAGGACGTCGATGGCGATGCCGTTCTCGGCGTGCATCATGATCAGCCCGCCGTTCTCGGCGGCGCGCTGCATGGCGCGCAGGATCTGGCCGTCGTCGGAGTAGAAGACCCCGGGGTAGGCCATGAACTGCTTGAAGGAGGTCACGCCTTCCTCGACGAGGAGGTCCATCTCCTTGAGCGTCTCGTCGTTCACATCGGAGACGATCATGTGGAAGGCGTAGTCGATCGCGCAGTTGCCCTCGGCCTTCTCGTGCCAGGCGTCCAGGCCCTCGCGCAGGGTGTGGCCGACGCTCTGGATCGCGAAGTCCACGATGGTGGTCGTGCCGCCCCAGGCGGCGGCGCGGGTGCCGGTCTCGAAGGTGTCGGAGGCGTAGGTGCCGCCGAAGGGCATCTCCATGTGGGTGTGGCCGTCGACGCCGCCGGGGATGACGTACTTCCCGGTGGCGTCGATGGTGCGGTCGGCGGTGAGCGCCTCGGCGGCGGGGGTCGCGGAGGCCGCGAGGGCGGCGATGCGGCCGTCCTCGATGAGGACGTCGGCGTGGATCTCGTCGGATGCGGTGATGACGAGACCACCGCGGATGATGGTTCGGCCGGTCATGGGTCCTCTCTCGTGGTCGGCTGCGGGTGGCGTCGTGGTCGCTCGCGCCCACGCGGCGGTGGCCGCGGATCAGGCCCGGCCCCGCGCCCCGCGCGGGGCGCCGCGCACGGGCGCGGTTCCTACGGGGCCGTCAGCGGGCCGTACGCGCCGGGAGCGCGGTCCCGGTAGAACTGCCAGCGGTCGCGGACCTCGCGCAGTTTGGCGAGGTCCAGGTCGCGGACGACCAGTTCGGTCTCCTTGTCGCTCGCGACCTCGCCGACGAACTGGGCCTCGGGGTCCACGAAGTAGGTCGTGCCGTAGAAGTCGTTCTCGCCCAGCTCCTCCACGCCGACCCGGTTGATCGCGCCGACGAAGTACTCGTTGGCGGCGGCCGCCGCCGGCTGCTCCAGCTGCCACAGGTACCTGGACAGGCCGCGGGAGGTCGCCGAGGGGTTGAAGACGATCTCGGCGCCCGCGAGGCCGAGCGCCCGCCAGCCCTCCGGGAAGTGGCGGTCGTAGCAGATGTAGACGCCGATCCGGCCGACGGCGGTGTCGAAGACGGGCCAGCCGCTGTTGCCGGGGCGGAAGTAGAACTTCTCCCAGAATCCCTGCACTTGGGGGATGTGGGTCTTGCGGTACTTGCCCAGGTAGCTGCCGTCCGCGTCGATCACGGCGGCGGTGTTGTAGAGGACGCCCGGCTGTTCCTCCTCGTACATCGGCAGGATCAGGACGATGCCGAGGGCGCGGGCGAGGGACTGGAAGCGCTGGACGATCGGGCCCTCGGGGATCCGCTCGGCGTAGTCGTAGAACGCCTTGTCCTGGACCTGGCAGAAGTAGGGGCCGTAGAACAGCTCCTGGAAGCAGAGGACTTGGGCGCCCTGTGCGGCCGCGTCGCGGACCGCCTGCTCGTGGACCTGGATCATGGATTCCTTGTCGCCGGTCCAGGCGGTCTGGAAGAGGGCGGCACGGATCACTCGGCTCATCGGGACCTCCGGTAGCTGGGTGTGCGGTGAGCCTAGGAACCGGACGGGCCCTCTTCGACGGGCAGCGTGTCACGTCCCCGGGGGCTTCGCGTGCCACCGTGTCATGTCTGCGCGGGCCCATGTTTCACCGCCGTTTTCCCAGGTGATCACAGGTTTCAGCGTTGTTGCGCATCGTGCGCGAGGAGCGCGATGTGCACGGAGGCCGCCTGTTCGAAGTCGTCCAGGTCGACGCCGAGGCGGCCCTGTATGGCCTCCAGGCGGCGGTAGAGCGCGGGGCGGGAGACATGGTGGAGCCGGGCGGTGCGGGACTTGTTGCGGCCGGTGGCCAGATAGGTGCGCAGCACACCGAGCAGCTCGGGCTCGGGCGCCCGCAGCAGCCCGTCCAACTCCCGTTCCGCGAACGACTGCACGTCCGGATTCTCCCGCAACAGCCTTATCAGGCCCCGCAGATGGACGTCCTTCAGCCGTACGACGGCGGGCAGGCCGAGGGCCGCGGAGGAGCCGGTGACGGCCTCGGCGACATGGCGGGCCTCGCGCAGCCCGGCGGGCACCTCGTCCCAGACGGTGCGCGGGTCGGCGGCGGCGACCAGCGCGGTGCTCCGCCCGGTGCCCTCGCGCAGCCGGGCCGCGAACAGCGTGGTGAGCGCGTCGGCGGGCCGGTCGCGCGGGAGGCTGAGCAATACGGCGGTGACCCCGTCGGACAGCTCGGCGACGAGCCCGGACAGGCCCAGCACCCGCAACAGCCGGTCCAGCACGGCCGGTTCGGCGTCGGGGACGACGAGCGGGACGAAGGTGCGCAGATTGACCGGCAGCCCGGCGGCACGGGCGCGGGGCAGCAGTTGGCGGGCGGGGACGACGCCGGAGGCGAGGTCGGTGAGCAGGCTCTGCGCGGACTGTTCCTCCCAGGTCAGCGCGGAGCCGCCGAGCATGCGGTGCAGGACCAGGGCCTCGGCGGCCCGGTCGGCCAGCAGCCGCCCGGTGGCCGCCTCGCCCCGGTAGCCGCACAGCAGCAGCCGGCCCCAGCGTTCGCCGCGGCCGCCGAGTTCGGCGCTGATCCAGGCGTCGAGGGCGCCGCCGCCGGCCTGCCGGGCGACGCGCTCCCAGTCGCGCAGCACGTCGTCCACGGCGGAGCGCTCCCCCGCCGTGGCGAGGACGCGGTGGGCGAGGTTGGTGAGGACGACGGGACAGGCGCTGTGCCGGGCGACCTCGTCGAGGAGCCGCTGGAGCGGGGCGCCGGCCGTGATCAGCGCGGTGAGGTCGGTGCGGACCGCCTCCGAGAGGCTGACGGCCGCGAACTTGCGCCGCACCAGCCGCGACTGCACCTCCTCGGTCAGCTCGGCGAAGGGGAAGGGGCGGTGCAGGACGACCAGGGGCAGCCCGCAGCGTTCGGCGGCCCGGCGCATCACCTCGGGCGGGGTGGGAAAGGCCCGCCCGAGGCCGAGGACCACGGCGGCGGCCTCGGCGCGGTGCAGGGACTGGATGTACTCGGCCTGCCCGCTCTCGTCGCCGGCGAGGAGCACGCCGGTGGTGAGCACCATCTCGCCGCCGGTGAGCATCACGCCCACGTCGGCGGCCTCGGCGACGTGCACCCAGCGCACGGGCCGGTCGAGGCCGCCGGCGCCGGCCACCACCTCGGGCTCCCCGGCGAGCACCCGCTCCAGCGTCAGCACCTGGCGCACCGAGAGGGCGGGTTCCGGCAGGGCGGCGAGGCGGGATTCGTAGGTGGTGGTCATGGCCGTGTCCCCTTGGTGCTCGGCAGTGCCAGGTGTCCCCTTGTGTAGTGCGTGTTTGTTACGAGTACGCGCTCCTCAGCGCGTCTTCCAGAATGCCGGCGCCCTCCTCGGCCTCCGCGACGGTCAGCGACAGCGGTGGGGCGACGCGCAGGGCGCTGGTGTCGTGACCGCCGCCCTTGCCGATGAGCAGGCCGCCGGCCCGGGCCGCCTCCAGGACGGCGGCGGCCGCCTGCGGGTCGGCCTCGTCGGTGCCCGGCTTCGCCAGTTCGATGCCGATCATCAGACCCCGGCCGCGGACCTCGCGTACGCCGGGCAGTTGGGCGGCGACGGACCGAAGGCGCTCGCCGAGCAGGCCGCCGACCCGGCGGGCGTTGCCCTGGAGGTCGTGTTCGAGGAGGTAGGTGAGGTTGGCGAGGCCGGCGGCCATGGTGAGCTGGGTGCCGCCGAAGGTGGAGATGCTGTTGGCGTCCAGGCAGTTCATGATCTCGGCGCGGGCGATGACACCGCCGATGGAGGCACCGTTGCCGATGCCCTTGGCGAAGGTGACGATGTCCGGCGGGCCGCTGCGGGCGTGCGCCTGCCAGCCCCAGAAGTGGTCGCCGGTGCGGCCCCAGCCGGTCTGCACCTCGTCGGAGATCCACAGGATGCCGTGCTCCCTCAGCACGTCGTGGAACGCCGCGTACAGCCCGTCGGGCGGGGAGGTGAACCCGCCGACGCCCTGGATGGGTTCGGCGATCAGCGCGGCCGGGGGCCGGGTGTGGCCGAGGATATCCCGCAGGTCGGCGACGCAGGCGTCGATGAAGGCGGCGTCGTCCAGGTGGGCGAAGGGTCCCCGGGTGCGGACGCCGCCGTGCACGTACAGGGTCTGGAGCGGGGACAGGGAGGTCGGGGACCAGCCGCGGTTGCCGGTGACGCCGACGGTGGAGAAGGAGCGGCCGTGGTAGCTGTTGCGCATGGCCAGGACGGTGTTGGTGCGCCGGTACGTGGTGGCGAGCAGCAGGGCGGTGTCGTTGGCCTCGGTGCCGGAGGTGGTGAAGAAGACGCGGGCGTCGGGGATGCCGCTCACGTGGGCGATGCGCTCGGCGAGTTCGACCATCGGGCGGTTGAGGTAGAGGGTCGAGGAGTGCAGGATGCGCCCGGCCTGTTCGCTGACCGCCTTGGTGACCTCGGGCAGCGCGTGCGCGGTCATGGTGGTGAGGATGCCGCCGAAGAAGTCCAGGTAGCGGTTGCCGTCCGAGTCCCAGACGTGGCGCCCTTCGCCGTGGGTGATCTCGATCGGGTCGTCGTAGTAGAGGGCGAGCCAGTCGGGCATCACCCTGCGGTGGCGGGAGTAGAGGTCGCTCACGGCTGCACCAGCCCTTCGTAGGCGTCGGGACGGCGGTCGCGGTAGAAGGCCCACTGCTGCCGTACGTCGTCGATGAGTCCGAAGTCCAGGTCCCGCACGAGGAGTTCCTCGGCCCGGTCGCTCGCCACGTCGCCGACGAACCGGCCCCGGGGGTCCACGAAGTACGACGTTCCGTAGAAGTCGTTGTCCCCGTACTCCTCCTGTCCCACCCGGTTGATGGCGGCGACGAAGTACTCGTTGGCGACGGCCGCGGCGGGCTGCTCCAGCCGCCACAGGTGGGCGGACAGGCTCCGGTGGGTGGCGGAGGGGTTGTAGACCAACTGGGCTCCCTGGAGGCCGAGTTGCCGCCAGCCCTCCGGGAAGTGGCGGTCGTAGCAGATGTAGACGCCGACCCTGCCGGCGGCGGTGTCGAAGACGGGCCAGCCGCGGTTGCCGGGGCGGAAGTAGTACTTCTCCCAGAAGCCCTCGACCTGGGGGATGTGGTGCTTGCGGTACTTGCCCAGGTAGGTGCCGTCGGCGTCGATCACGGCGGCGGTGTTGTAGTAGAACCCCGGCTGCTCGATCTCGAACACGGGCGCGACGATCACCATGCCGGTCTCCCGGGCGAGGTCTCTCATCCGCCGCACGGTCGGCCCGTCCGGCACGGGCTCGGCCCACCGGAAGTGTTCTTTGTCCTGGACCTGGCAGAAGTAGGGGGCGTTGAACACCTCCTGGAACCCGATGACCCGCGCGCCCCGCCGGGCCGCCTCACGGGCGTGCTCCTCGTGTTTCGCCACCATGGACCCGGTGTCGCCGGTCCAGGTGGCCTGGACCAGCGCGGCGCGGACGACGTTGGCCATGAGGTGCTCCTTCGACACGACGTCAGAGCCTCTACACCCGTAGAGCGACCGTAGAGGCACGAACGTAAGCCTCCTGAGGCGCCTTGCCAAGACCATCGCCATCAACCCGCTGGGACGACCCCGATTCACACTCCAGTGGGTGAGCCGGGGCGCGACGGTCACCCTGACGTCGGCCGTGCGGCGGGGCGCCCTGAAGGGGCGGCGGGGCCGACCACCGCATCGCCGGACCTCACCCATGCCATCGGCCAGGCACGCCACGCGCCGTAACGACGACAAGAGCCGAGCCGGCAGCCGGGGCGAGTCGTCGCCGTCGGCCGTGCCCGCCTGGCTCGGCCGCAGATCAGCGGAGCCCCGCGTCACCGGCCCGGGTCTCCGCCGTCGTCCATGAGCACGCGTCCCGTGCGCCTTCGGGTCTGCGAGGTCAGGCGGTCGGCAGCAGGGTGCAGTGGGTGATCAGGTCGTCCATCGACAGGCCGAGCACCCGGGACAGTGCGGCCACCGTGAAGAAGGCCGGGGTCGGGGCGCGGCCCGTCTCGATCTTGCGCAGGGTCTCGGCCGAGACGCCCGCCTCGGCGGCGACCTCCACCATGCTGCGGTCGCCGCGCGCCTCGCGCAGCAGCCGCCCGAGCCGCTCGCCGCGTTCGTGCTCTTCGGGGGTGAGGGGGGTGCGCACCATGCGCCCATTGTGCCCGCCGCCCTTCCCCATTCAAATACCGCCCACCACCCAGACCTCCAATTCAAATACCGGTATAGTAATTGGCATGGTGGAACTGAAGACGGACGCGTCGATCGACGCGATGCATGCCGCCGGCCAGGTCGTCGGGCAGGCCCTGAGCGCCGTACGGAAGGCCGCGGGCCCCGGGGTCTCGCTGCTGGAGCTGGACGAGGTGGCACGGGAGGTGCTGCGGGCGGCGGGGGCGTCGTCGCCCTTCCTCGGGTACCGGCCCTCCTTCGCCCCGACCCCCTTCCCCGCGGTGATCTGCGCCTCGGTCAACGACGCGATCGTGCACGGCGTCCCCACCGGGTACCGGCTGCGCGACGGCGACCTGCTCTCCGTCGACTGCGGGGCCGTACTGGACGGCTGGGCCGGCGACTCGGCGATCAGCTTCGTGGTGGGCCGGCCGCGCCCCGCGGACCTCCGGCTGATCGACACCGCCGAACGGGCGCTGGCCGCCGGCATCGCGGCCGCCGTCGTGGGCAACCGCGTCGGCGACATCGCCCACGCCGTCGGCACGGTCTGCCGCGCGGCGGGCTACGGCATCCCGCAGGACTTCGGCGGCCACGGCATCGGCCGCCGGATGCACGAGGACCCCGGGGTCCCCAACGAGGGCCGCCCCGGCCGCGGCCTCCCGCTGCGCCCCGGCCTGGTCCTCGCCATCGAGCCGATGCTGATCGGGGGCGGTCGCGACGACTACTACGAGGCCCCCGACGGCTGGACCCTGCGCACGAGCGACGGCTCCCGCGCGGCCCACGCGGAACACACCGTGGCGATCACGGAGGAGGGCCCCCGGATCCTGACGGCACGAGTGACGGCCTGACTGGGGGCGGGGAACCGCGCGGTCGGTCACCGCGCACCCGCACCCCGCCGCGCGCGAGCGCGCCCTCCGCCCCCTTCGGCGAACATGCCCACCCCCACACTTCATGCCATCGTGGGCATGAGCAGCCCGAACCCGGTTACCCGGCGGAGCCACCCGTCAGCGAAGGAACGCAACGCCATGACCAACGGCTACCCTCCTGACCCCTTCGGCGAATTCCTCGCCCGCTTCTTCAGTGGCGCCGCCGGTGGCACCGGCGCGCCCGGCCCGCGGCACATCGACATCGGCCGGCTGCTCAGCCAGCCGGCGCGGGAGCTGGTCAAAGGAGCGGCGCAGTACGCGGCCGAACACGGCAGCCGGGACCTGGACACCCAGCATCTGCTGCGCGCGGCCGTGGCCACCGAGCCCACGCGGAGCCTGCTGACCCGGGCGGGGGCGGATCCGGACTCGCTCGCGACGGAGATCGACGACCGGGCGGGCCCGGTCGCGCACCCGCCGGGCGAGGTGCCGTCACCGACCTCGCTGTCCCTGACCCCCGCGGTGAAGCGGGCCCTGCTGGACGCGCACGACATGGCCCGCTCCACCGGGGCGGGGTACATCGGCCCGGAGCACGTGCTCAGCGCGCTCGCCTCGAACCCGGACTCGGCGGCGGGGCACATCCTGCACGCGGCCCGGTTCCCGGCGAGCGCGCTGCCGCCGGAGGCGCCGGAGGGCACCGGCCAGGTCCGCGTGGAGCGGCAGCGGCCCACCAGCACGCCCACCCTGGACAAGTACGGCCGTGACCTGACCGACCTGGCCCGCGAGGGCCGGGTCGACCCGGTGATCGGACGCGACACCGAGATCGAGCAGACCGTCGAGGTGCTGTCCCGGCGCGGCAAGAACAACCCGGTGCTGATCGGTGACGCGGGCGTCGGCAAGACGGCCATCGTGGAGGGCCTCGCGCAGCGGATCGCCGACGGTGACGTGCCCGACCAGCTGGCCGGACGGCGGGTGGTCGCCCTCGACCTGACCGGCGTGGTGGCCGGCACCCGCTACCGGGGCGACTTCGAGGAGCGCCTGAACAACATCGTCGAGGAGATCCGCGCCAACTCCGACCGGCTGATCGTGTTCATCGACGAGCTGCACACCGTCGTCGGCGCGGGCTCCGGCGGCGAGGGCGGCGCCCTGGACGCGGGCAACATCCTCAAGCCCGCCCTCGCGCGGGGCGAGCTGCACATCGTGGGCGCGACCACCCTGGAGGAGTTCCGCCGGATCGAGAAGGACGCGGCGCTCGCCCGCCGCTTCCAGCCGGTCCTGGTGCCCGAGCCGACCGTCCAGGACACCATCGAGATCCTGCGCGGGCTGCGCGACCGGTACGAGGCCCACCACCAGGTCCGCTACTCCGACGAGGCCCTCGTCGCCGCCGTGGAGCTGTCCGACCGCTATCTCACCGACCGGCGGCTGCCGGACAAGGCGATCGACCTGATCGACCAGGCCGGCGCCCGGGTCCGGCTCGGCGCCCGCACCAAGGGCACCGACGTGCGGGCGATGGAGCGCGAGGTGGACCAACTGGTCCGGGACAAGGACCAGGCGGTCGCCGACGAGGACTACGAGCAGGCCAAACAGCTTCGCGACCGGATCGCCGGGCTGAAGGGGCGGATCACCGAGGCCACCGGCGACGGACAGGCCGACGAGGGCCAGCTGGAGGTGAGCGCCGAGTCCATCGCCGAGGTGGTCTCGCGGCAGACCGGCATCCCGATCAGCCGGCTCACCCAGGAGGAGAAGGAACGGCTGCTCGGTCTGGAGGAGCATCTGCACCAGCGCGTCGTCGGCCAGGAGGAGGCCGTCGCCGTGGTCGCCGAGGCGGTGCTGCGCTCGCGCGCCGGGCTCGCCAGCCCCTCTCGCCCGATCGGCAGCTTCCTCTTCCTCGGGCCGACCGGCGTCGGCAAGACCGAGCTGGCCCGCGCGCTCGCCGAGGCGCTGTTCGGCAGCGAGGACCGCATGGTCCGCCTCGACATGAGCGAGTACCAGGAGCGGCACACCGTCTCCCGGCTGGTCGGTGCCCCGCCCGGCTACGTCGGCCACGAGGAGGCCGGCCAGCTCACCGAGGTGGTGCGCCGGCACCCGTACTCGCTGCTCCTGCTGGACGAGGTGGAGAAGGCGCATCCGGACGTCTTCAACATCCTGCTCCAGGTGCTGGACGACGGCCGGCTCACCGACTCCCAGGGCCGCACGGTGGACTTCACCAACACCGTCATCGTGATGACGAGCAACCTCGGCTCCGAGGCGATCACCCGGCGCGGTGCCGGGATCGGCTTCGGGCCGGGCGGCGCGGAGGCCGACGAGGAGGCGCGGCGCGAGCAGATCCTGCGGCCGCTGCGCGAGCACTTCCGGCCCGAGTTCCTCAACCGCATCGACGAGATCGTGGTCTTCCGGCAGCTCACCACCGAGCAACTACGGCAGATCACCGACCTGTTGCTGGAGAGCACCCGGCGGCTGCTGGACGGCCAGGGCGTCGCGGTGGAGTTCACGGACGCGGCGGTCGACTGGATCGCCGAGCGCGGCTATCAACCGGAGTACGGTGCCCGGCCGTTGCGCCGCACCATCCAGCGCGAGGTGGACAACCGGCTGTCGCGGCTGCTGCTGGACGGCACCATCGCCGAGGGCGGCCGGGTCACCGTGGACGTCGCGGACGGGCGGCTGGACTTCCGCACGCCCGAGCCGCCGGCGACCGCCCCGCAGGACCGGCAGGCCCCGCCCGCCGACCCGATGGGGTGAGGACTTCGCGCACGGGCGCCGGGGGCGAACCGCCCCCGGCGCCCGGCACGTCGTGCCCGCGGGGCCTACGGCGTGGGGTCCACCACCATCGCCGAGCCGCCGCCGCGTCGTACCTTCTCGGCCGCGGCCAGCCACCTGCCGTCCGGCAGCCGCTGCACTCCGGTCGCGGCGCCGATCTCCGGGTTGAGGCTGAAGTGGTGGCCGATGGCCTCCAGCTGCTGCCTCAACGAGCTGTCGTACAGGGCGGGTTCGAGTTCCGTCTGGGCCGCGTTGCGCTGGCTGGCGCGCGGCGCGGCGATGGCGTCGACCAGCGGCAGGCGCCGGTCGAGGAACTCGGTCAGGGTCTGCAGCACGGTGGTGACGATGGTCGCGCCACCGGGCGAACCCAGCGCCACCACGGGCCGGTTGGCCTGGTCGAGGACGATCGTCGGGGAGATCGAGGAGCGCGGCCGCTTGCCCGGACCGGGCAGGTTCGGGTCGGGCACCGCCGGGTTCGCCGGGGCGAAGGAGAAGTCCGTCAGCTCGTTGTTGAGCAGGAAGCCCCGGCCGGGCACGGTCATCGCGCTGCCGCCGGTCTGCTCGATGGTGAGGGTGTACGAGACGACGTCGCCCCACTTGTCGGCGACCGTGAGGTGGGTGGTGTTCTGGCCCTCGTACGTCGTCGGCGCCGCCGTGCCGCCCCGGTCGCAGGCCTTGGGGTGGTACGGGTCGCCGGGGGCGAGCGGGCTGGTGAGGACCGCGTCGTCCTTGATCAGGCAGGCCCGCGAGTCGGCGTACCGCTGCGACAGCAACTGGCTGGTGGGGACGGTCTCGAAGGCGGGGTCGCCGACCCAGCGGCCGCGGTCGGCGAAGGCGATCCGGCTGGCCTCGATGAAGTGGTGCAGGTACTGCGCCTCGCTCATCTTCGACAGGTCGGAGTTCTCCAGGATGTTGAGCGCCTCGCCGACCGTGGTGCCGCCCGAGGAGGACGGGGCGATGGAGTACACGTTCAGGCCGCGGTACGACGTCCGGGTGGGCGCCTGGAGCTTGGCCCGGTAGACGGCGAGGTCCTTCTCGGCGAGCTTGCCGGGGCGGGCCTTCCAGCCGGAGGCCGGGTCCACGCGCGGGTGTTCGACGGTGTCGACGATGTCGTCGCCGATGTCGCCCTGGTAGATCGCCCCCATGCCCTTCTTCGCCAACTCCTCGTAGGTGCGGGCGAGTTCGGGGTTCTTGAAGGTCGAGCCGACGGCGGGCAGTTGCCCGCCGGGCAGGAACAGCTTCGCGGTGTCCGGGAAGTAGCGGAACCGGGTCTCGTTGGCGGCGGTCTGCGAGCGGAAGGTGTCGTCCACGGTGAAGCCGTCGCGGGCGAGCCGTTCGGCCGGCTTCAGGACGCTGCCGAGCTTGCGGGTGCCCCACCGGTCGAGGGCCGTCTGCCAGGTGGCGGGCGTGCCCGGGGTGCCGACGCTGAGTCCGCTGCTGACGGCGTCGTTGAAGGAGAGCGGTTTGCCGTTCTCCAGGAACAGGCCGGAGTCGGCGGACCCCGGTGCCGTCTCGCGGCCGTCGATGGTGTGGACGGTGCGGGTCTTCGCGTCGTAGTAGACGAAGTAGCCGCCCCCGCCGACGCCGGACGAGTAGGGCTCGGTGACGCCGAGCGCGGCGGCGGTGGCGACGGCGGCGTCCACCGCGTTGCCACCGTGCTTGAGGACCTCGATGCCGGCGGCGGTGGCGTCCTTGTCGACGCTGGCGACGGCCCCGCCGTAGCCCACGGCCACCGGCGTCTTGGCGGCCGTCTCACCCGCCTTCGGGGCGGGCGGCGCCGCGGCCCCCACCGTCACCACGGCGGCCGACACCACCGTCAGAACCGCCAGTCTCCGCGTGCCTGGACGACCCATCCGAACCTCCCGTCGGAACAGTCAGCGCAGCGTAGCCACATTGTCACACCAATGACAGTACGTCTCGACCGCTCGCCACACGACCGTCACATTTCGAACACCGGTACGCCCGCGGCGCCACGGCCCGCTACCATGCGCGGCCATGAACGACGACGTGCGCAACCTCGTCCTGGGCCTGCTGGCGACGGGCATCTCCGCCTCGCTCGGCTGGCTCGCCCGCACGTATCTGTGGCGCCGCGAACTCCGGCGCAAGCAGGGCTTCTTCGGGCTGCCGGAACACGCCGAGTCGCTGCTCGTCGTCAACCGCGACCCGGCCGCGACCGAGCCCGCGGTGCACCGCTTCGACGTGTTCGCGCTGCTGGAACTGTCCGCCTTGATCAAGGAGTGCGGGGCGCACGCCGAGGTGGTCACCCAGGACGCGGTCCGTCAGGGCTTCGGCGAGCGCACCGAGTTCTGCGTCGGCGGTCCGGCCTCGAACCGCCGGATGGCCGCGCACCTGTCGGCGATGCTGCCGGGGCTGCGGATCAACACCGCGCCCGAACCGGTCGCCGAGCGGGGCCGGTTCCAGATCGGCGGGGAGCATTACCTGATGGAGCGGGCCGTGTCGGAGCATGTGCTGCTCGCGCGGGTCACCACCGAGGACCAGGCCCGCCCGGTGTTCCTGTTCTGCGGCCAGAGCGCGATCACCAACCAGGCCGCGACCCGCTATCTGGCCCGCCACCACACGCGGTTGGCCCGCAAGTACGGCGACGGCACCTTCGTGCTCCTGCTGAGGGTCCGCAACTCGGGGGCCTACGGCCCCGACGTGGTGGAGCTGGTGGCGGATGTGACCCGGGCGGCGCGCGGTCCGCTGCCTGAACCGGAGCCGGAGCCCGCGGGGTCCGCCTGACGCGCGGCCGGCGGTGACGGGCCGTCGAGCGCAACTCGTCCGGCGCAGCTGACCTTCTCCTCGCCCGTGCGAGCAGTGATCTCCGGCTGCCGCCGGACGAGCCTGGCCCGTATGAACTGCCGCCCCTCTCACGGTGCGGGGACCATGGGATCCCCGCCCGGCGACAGTGCCTCCGTCCCGGTGCGGTGCGGCTTGATCACCTCACCACGGGGCGGAACGCACCATCGTAGTCGAGACGTCGGGGGGCGAAGTTCCCGGCATGGCGGTGGGACCCTCGGGCTGCCGCCGGGGCCAGATGCCGGACGCGCCCGCGGACTCCGGTGACGGGTGGGCCGTGGGGGGCGTAACGGAGGGGGATTGACGGGGCGCCGGACGAACCGGCCGGTGCGCGTTGCCTCGTACGCCTTCTTCCAGTCGCCGTTCCTCGGTTCGATCGGTGGATCGACGGCCATACGCAGCCCTACTCCACTCTCGCGGGTGGTGGTGGCCGCAAACTATCCAGCCGGCCGGGGTGCCGAGGGGCGACACGCACCTTTCCGGCATTAGCCGTATTTAAGCCCGCGTTGGGGCGGGCGCGGCCGGGACTCAGACCTCGGCGATCTCCCCGTAGAGCTGGGACAGCTCGGGCACGCCGGTCGCGGCCCACTGCCGTCCGGCGTCCACCACCTCCACCTCGCGGCCGGAGTCGAGGCACAGGACGGGCTCGCCGCCGGCGCCGATCCGCCAGGCGGCGCCGGGTACGGTGCGCACCACGACGGTGCCCAGGTACAGCCCGGCGTCATGGCCCAGCCAGGGCAGGGTCTCGGCGTCGTCGCGCCAGCGCGGGACCATCTGGTCCAGGGCCTCCAGGGAGGCCGGGGTGTCGTCCAGGCGGACACCGGCCCGGGCCGCCTGGGCGCGGAGCAGCTCGCACTCGGACAGCAGCGCGGCGACCGACTCGGGGTCGGCGGGCGGCGCGGGGTGCTTCTTGTGCCGGGGGCCCAGGAACGGAAGGTTCATGGACCCAGCGTGGCATCACACGTCGAGGTCGACCACCACGGGCGCGTGGTCGGAGGCGCCCTTGCCCTTGCGCTCCTCGCGGTCCACGAAGGCGTCCTTGACGGCCTTGGCGAAGGGCGCGTTGCCGTACACCAGGTCGATGCGCATGCCGCGGTTCTTGGGGAAGCAGAGCTGGCGGTAGTCCCAGTAGGTGAAGGGGTGGTCGTACTTGAGCGGGCGCGGGACGACGTCGTCGAGGCCGGCCTCGCGCAGGGCGGTGAGGGCGGCGCGCTCGGCGGGGGTGACGTGGGTGGCGCCCTCGAAGGCGGCCGTGTCGTAGACGTCGTCGTCGGTCGGCGCCACGTTGTAGTCGCCGAGGACGGCGAAGGGGCGGCTGCCCTGGGCGTCGCCGAGGACGGCGGCGCGCAGGGCCTCGAACCACTGGAGCTTGTAGGCGTAGTGCGGGTGGCCGACCTCGCGGCCGTTGGGCACGTAGACCGACCAGACGCGCACGGGGCCGCACGTCGCGGACAGGGCGCGGGGCTCCGTCACGCCCTCGTACCCGGGGTCGCCGGGCAGCCCCTTGACGACGTCCGCCAGTCCGACGCGGGAGAGCACCGCCACGCCGTTCCACCGGCCGGTGGCGTGCACCGCGGCCTCGTAGCCCAGCTCGCGCAGCGGCTCGACGGGGAACTGCTCCTCGGCGACCTTGGCCTCCTGGAGGCAGAGCACGTCGGTGCCGCTGCTCTCCAGCCAGGCCAGCAGACGGGGGAGGCGGGCGGTGATCGAGTTCACGTTCCAGGTCGCGATGCGCATGTCCCACAACCTACCCGGCGGGTACGACAACCCGGCCCGCCCCGCCTCACACGCCCCGCCTCACACCCGGGCCGAGGCCCCCGGCGCGAGCCGCTGGTGGTCGGTGCCGCCCAGGGCGCCGATCTGGTGGTCGTAGATCGGCCGGGCCAGGTCGGTGAGCAGGGCGTCGTGGATGTCGTAGGCGCGCCGCGGGCGCACCTCGCGGACGTAGTCGATCACCTCGGCGATCTTGTTCCACGGTGCCATGACCGGGAGCATCAGCGTCTCCACGGGCTGGTCCGGGACGGTCAGGGCGTCGCCGGGGTGGAAGAGCTTCCCGCCGTCGAGCAGGAACCCCACGTTGGTGACGCGCGGCAGGTCCGGGTGGATCACGGCGTGCAGCTCGCCGTGCACCCGCACGTCGAAGCCGGCGGCGGTGAAGGTGTCGCCGTGCCCGACGGTGTGCACCCGGCCGGGGAACGCCGCGGCGATCCGCTCCGCGACGGAGCGCAGCGTCCAGATCCGCGCGGCGGGGTTGTTCTCCATCGCCGTCCGCAGCCGGGACTCGTCGAAGTGGTCCGCGTGCTCGTGCGTCACGAGGATCGCGTCGGCGCCGAGCGCCGCGTCCTCCTCGCTGAACCCACCGGGATCGATGACGAGCACCTGCCCGTCCTTCTCCACCCGGACGCAGGCATGGGACTTCTTGGTGAGCTTCATGTCTCACCATCCTGCCGGAGGGGGTGGGGGGAACGCGCGGGGGTGGCGATCCGGCTGGTGGCGGCTCACGGCCGAGAGCGCCGGCGGCGCGCGGACTCGTCCGCCGGGCCGCCCGACCGGCACGCGCTCACCCCAGTCGCTTCATGCGCTGATCACCCGGCGCGTACGTGGCGAAGTGAGACCGGTTGGCTCGGCGCCGGAGCGCGAGCAGCCATCCGCCGGTCGCCCGGGTCCTGCCACCGCTGGCGAGGATGCCCGTGCCGCCGAGGTCAGGGAGGTTGGCACGACTCAGCTTGCGGCCCCTCTCCGCGGGGAAGGCGGCCAGTGGCTCACCGTTCAGCGCCGCCGCGATGTTGTGACCGGCGACCCGGCCGGTGGCGAGGGCGAGGCGCCAGGTAGGCAGCCAGTCGAGTTCAGGGCGGCATACGGTGTCCCCCGCGCCGAAGAGCCGGGTGCTTGCGGGGCTGCGCAGGTCCTCTCATCGCCCAGTTCCCCGGGCGCGAGCGCCGCCTCGGCGAGCCCCCGCTGCTGAGCCTCGAAGCGATCGTCGACGGCCTCGCCACGGCCGTCCGGCCACACCTGGCCGCCGGGTACTGCCTGTACGGGCACAGCATGGGCGCGCTCATCGCGTACGAACTGGCCAGGCGGATCGTCGACGCCGGACTGCCGGAGCCACGCCATCTGCTCCTGTCAGGCTGTCCGCACCCTGCTCCGCGCCTCGGGAAGCCACGGGCAGGCGACCACGACTGGACGACGGCGCCCTGTGGGACGCCGTGGTGCGCATGGGGGGCATTCCCGCCGAGGTGGCGGCGAACACGGAACTGCGCCGGCTCTTGCTGTCGGTGTTCCGCGCGGACTTCACGGCCGTGGCGGCGTGGCGCCACAAGGCAGGCAAGGCGCTTTCGGTTCCGATCACGGTCTTCGCCGGCTCGGAGGACGAGGAAGCGCCACCGTCGAGCATCCGGGCCTGGTCTCAGGAGACCTCCGGAGCCTTCGAGGCGCGAACCGTGAGCGGCGGGCACTTCTTCCACCTGGAGGACGTCGACCGCTTCGCCGACTCCCTGCGCCAGGCCCTGGCCCGGGACCGGTCCGAGCCGGGCACTGCGCACGCTGGGCTCCGTCTTCCTGTCCTGGGCCGCCGCCTGCGGGGCTCAGGAGTTCACCGCGCCCATGCTGCTGCCCGTCGGCGCTGTGGCCCGGCTCGGCATTTTCCACAGCTTCCCGCACATGGCCCTGGCCGCCGCGCCGCTCGACACCGCCGCAGTGTCCGGGGAGCCGGAACGCTACGCGGGCGGGACCCTCCCTGCCACGCAGCTCCGCGACAGCCGCTTCATGCTGCCTTCCGCCGCGTGCTACGCCATCTACGCTGAGCTCGCCGACCAGGAGATCGAGGAGAGCAAGCGCTATACCGTCCTTGGCCACTGCAGCAGGGCGGTCGCGCCATGGTGCAGCAGGCCCTCCCGGTCAAGCGCGAGTTCATCGTGGACGGACTGGCGATCGCCTCCCTCAACGTCCACCGGGAGTATTTCGGCAAGGGGTGTGCCATCACCCTCAGCAGCAACAAAAGGCCGGCTCAGACGAGTTGTGTGGCCTTCGGGCTGGAGCGCTGGCTCGCGGTGCTGGACCGCCGCCACAACGGCGACTGGGACCGGATCAACGCGGTCCTCGAGGACACCTGCCAGGAGATGACGCGAGTCGCGTAGCGTCGCGTGGCGCCCGCCGTCCCCGTGGCGGCGGTGGGCGGGCGCCCCGGGCGGGGGCCACCACAGACCAGGTCGGCCTGCGGGGCTCACCCGGCCCGGGGGTCCCGCCCTGCCGTGTGCCGCGGCCCCGCGGCGGAACCGTTCGCTCACTCCTCCGGCGTCGTCTCCTCCCGGATGACCTCCCGGGCCACCCGGAAGGCGCTGTCGGCGGCGGGGAGGCCGCAGTAGAGGGCGGCGTGGAGGATGACCTCGCGGATCTCGTCCGGGGTGAGGCCGTTGCGCAGGGCGGCGCGGGTGTGGGAGGCGAGTTCCTCCAGGTGGCCGCCGGCAATCAGCGCGGTGAGCGTGACGCAGCTCCGGGTGCGGCGGTCCAGGCCCGGCCGGTCCCAGATCTCGCCCCAGGCGTAGCGGGTGACGAACTCCTGGAAGTCCCCGGAGAACGCGTCCGCCCCGGCCAGCTCCTGGTCCACGTGCGCGTCGCCGAGCACCTCCCGCCGGATCTTGAGCCCGCTCTCGTACCGGTCCGCCCGGTCCGCGGGGGGCGCCGCCGCGACGGCCGGGGCGATCTCGGCGACCGGGACCACGGCCTGCGGCGGCACCACCGGCAGCGGCGCGGTGACCTGGGCCCCCGGCAGGGCGAGCTGGCCGGTGTCGTAGGGCTGCTGCCAGGCGGTGGAGAAGTGGTGCACCAGCAGATCGGTGACGGCGGCGGGCTGCTCGACCGGGACCAGGTGGGAGGCCCCGGGCACGACCGCGAGCCGGGCGTCCGGGATGCCCGCGACCAGCGTGCGGGCCTCGGCGGGGCCGGTGACCTGGTCCTCGGAGCCGACCAGGACCAGCGTCGGCACGCCCACCCGTCCCAGCTCGGCCCGCACGTCGAACGCGGCGAGGGACTCGCAGGAGGCGATGTAGCAGCCGGGGTCCGTGGTGCGCACCATCTGCACCGCCCACTCGGTGATCGCGGGCTGCGCCGCCGCGAACCCGCCGGTGAACCAGCGCTCGGGCGAGGTCCGCGCGATCGGGTCCAGCCCGTTGGTGCGTACGATCACTCCGCGCTGCCGGAACTCGTCGGCCGTCCCGAACCGGGGCGAGGCCGCGACCAGCGCGAGCGAGGCCACCCGCTCGGGGTGGCGCAGGGCCAGTTCGACGCCGATCGCGCCGCCCAGCGCACAGCCCGCGTACCCGAAGCGCTGCACGCCCAGCGAGTCCAGGGTCGCCAGCAGCCGGGCGCCGAGCTCGGCCACGGAACCGGCCGCGTGGGCGGGCGCCCCGCCGTGGCCGGGCAGGTCGAACCGGAAGATCCGCCACTGCTTGGCCAGCTCCGGGACCTGTCTGTCCCACATGTGCCATGTGGTACCGAGGGACGGTCCCAAGATCAAGACAGGAGCGTCTTCTGGCCCGTCAAAGCGGTATTGCAGCGTTTCGATCTTGGCTTCGCTCACGGGCTCACACCTTCATCTGTCACGATCTGTCACACGCCCCCTGCAAGACCTCCCCATGCCTCCGCTGCGGGAAGCAGGTCCGCCACGTCCGGCTTCACGTACCACTTCTTCGTCGTCTTCACGTTCGTGTGTCCGGCCCACATGGCGAGCAGGTGATCCGGCACCCCGTTGTTGGCGAGGTACGTGAGGCAAGACGCCCGAACATCGTACAGACGGACCCTGCGAAGGCTGTTTCCGTCCATGATCTTGTACGCTTGCATTCGCAACTGCCGACCGTTCAGCGCGGCGCCGAGTTCATCCACGAGTACGTAGCCGGCACCCCCGTAGCCTTCGCCTGCCGCCAGGCGTTCCAGTGCCTGCATGGCGCGGAACGTCTTGAGCGCCTCCTTCACGAGGCTTGGTAGCGGCAAAACGCGTTCCCCCGCCATGCTCTTCGTGTCCTTCTCCACCACCGTGCGGTTTCCCATCATGGTCCGCGTGTTAGGCGATGCTGAGCGTGCCCGCGTGCAGGTCGATGTCCGACCACCTCAGGCCGCCCGCCTTCGTCTTCCGCTCCACGCCTCGCGCGCCTTCAGCGGGATGTGCACTTCGCTGGCTACGTTCACGGTTACCAGGCGGCGCGTGACAGCGCGGTTCAGGGCATCCTTCAGCCTGGCCAGGCTCATGTCCACCGACGTGACCCCGAGCCCCATTCCGGCTTTCGCACCGCGTACACGGCCTCCTCGGAGCGCCCACCGCGTCCACTCCACCACATGGTCCTCCGTAAGCTCTTGCAGCCGGAGGTTCCCGAGCTTTCCGCGCACCCGATCCAGGGTCACCTGGTAGGTGTAGATCGTGGTCGGCTCCAGGTCTTCGGCCTTCATCGCGAGCCACTGAGGCTTTCTCAGCGATGTAGTCCACGTGCGTGCTGGGGCGGCAGATTGAGGGGCGGGGATGGGAGCGGCCCGGTTGCACACGGTCGTGGGGTCCCCTGGTAGGACGGCTCTCTCTCACAAGATCGTCCGCTGCAAAACCCAGAGGCCCCACGTTGGTCACCTGATGTCGAGCCGGGCCCCACACCCGACATCACCACTGCCCGCACCCATGCGTTTCCTGGTCCGTAGATCAGAAACATCCGAGCCCGCGGTGAACGCGCCGCCGCAGACTCAAGGAACGCTGGCGCACGCTCAAACACATCACCCTCAGCCCCAGGCCGGATCGGCGATATCACACGCGCCGCCCACGTCTTCCACGGAATCTGGAAATGATCACAGCTGAGAAAACCTCACTCTGTCACGGGGATGTGCCGTGATGACGCTGGAGCCACTGCTGGAGTTCGCGGTGGCGGAACTGGTAGCGCGAGCCGGAATGGCGCAGGAAGCCTGCTCTGTACGCCCAGTCGAGGAACACGGCCAGCCGCCAGGGCAGCTTCCGCCGGGAGCACAGGAGGAAGACGAAGTAGCGGCGGCCGGCCCCGGACCGCCGGGATGCCGCCAGCAGGCCGAACACCAGGGAAGCGATGAGGAGAGCGAGGACGGCAGTCAACTTGAGATCTGACGTGGGAGTGTCGTAGGGCACTCCTCTGTACACCGGCAGCAGGTCCACCCCGACCGCGTAGACGAACAGCGTCACCAGAAAGGCCGGGAGTGCGCGTGGCACGCACATGATGATGCGGTAGCGGATGTCCTTGCGCATCAGCTGCCGTGGTTTCACCAGCAGATCAGGCTCTCCTGCGGCGCCAAGCGCCAGGCCCTGCGGAATTCCGACGAGGATTCCCATGATGCCGGCAGCAATCAGATCCTTCTTGAAGTCGGCATCCCCCCATCCGTGTTCCACGTCCCAGGCAAGCTCTTTGAAACCCTGGGGAGTGTTTCTCTGCACACATGCATCGATGTATTCGCCGGTCAGTCCGGGCCATCGCAGCCGAGCTTGGCCGCAGTCCCTCCACCGTAAGCCGGGAGATCGCCGCAACCTCACGCTCATGCCCCACGGCGGCTGGTCCTACCGTCCGCACGCCGCCCAGCGCCGCGCGGACGCCCGCGAACCGCGCCCCAAGCCCGGCAAGATCGGCCAGAACCCCCGGGCTGCGGGACTTCCTCCAGGACCACGTGACCCGGCGGTGGAGCCCGGAGCAGATCTGGAATTCGCCCACGCTGGTGGGGTCTCACTGCTCGGTTCGGCTCACACCTGTCCGTACGTCAGGCGGACAGGGGGAACGCCGAGCGTTGCGGAAGCCGGCCCGTACGGGTCGGCCAGGGGCACAGATGCGGCGGTAGGGCGGGTGAGGCAGGTGAAGCCGAGTTGGGTCATGGCCCTGAGGACTTCGCCGGTGCTGAAATCACGCCGGTCCTGGCGGGTGACGACCTGGCCGACCTGCTTGGCGGGGTAGTGGCGTCGTCCGATGATGACGAACTCACCGGTGACCAGCTCAGGTGTGACGCCCTTCATCGACTCCACCACGCCGCTCTTGGTCAGGTCGAACGGGAAGCGAGCGATGACACAGCGCATGATGCCTCCAGGGAGAAGAGAAGACGGGGCCCGGTAGGGTGACGGCGGTTCAGCGAGAGAGGGCGAGGACGCCCAGAGCGTTGCCGTGTCCGTCGACCACGGGCGGGGCCCCGAGTCGGCGGCAGCGCATCGCACGCTCGGCTTCGGCCCTCGTGGCCAGCGGCGAGGCGAAGGGCCCGATGACGTCGGCGATGTCACGCAGGCGGATCCGGTCCGTATATCCGGAGCCGTCACGAACGTGTCGAGCGGAACTGCGTCTGGTCCAGCGTCAAAGGGTGCCTCCTGCGAAGTTGGGCGGGCTTCCTGACACGAAGGTTCTATGCCGCCGCACCGGCGGTGGACTGCGATACGAGCGCGCGGCGGGCCGCCGAGACGGGGCGGCGTCGGCCGCGTGAGGCGGCGCCGCGCTTCTTGGGGCGTTCGACCACCGGTGCGGTGATGACGACCGGGATGCCGGAGGGGGCCTGGGCGCCGGTGATGCGGTGCAGGGCCTCTTCGCCGACGCGGACCTGGGTGGTCTGCGGGACGATGCCGGCCGCTGCCATGAGGCGGGTCATGCCGCGGCGCTGGTTGGGGGTGACCAGGGTGACGACGCTGCCGGACTCTCCTGCGCGGGCGGTGCGGCCGCCGCGGTGGAGGTAGTCCTTGTGGTCGGTCGGCGGGTCGACGTTGACGACGAGGTCGAGGTTGTCGACGTGGATGCCGCGCGCCGCGACGTTGGTCGCTACCAGCACGTTGACGTGTCCGGTCTTGAACTGTGCCAGCGTGCGGGTGCGCTGTGGCTGTGACTTCCCGCCGTGCAGGGCGGCGGCCCGTACCCCGCTGTTCAGGAGGTGTTCGGTGAGGACGTCGACGGCGTGCTTGGTGTCGAGGAACATGATCACGCGGCCGTCGCATGCGGCGATCTGGGTGGTGGCCGTGTGCTTGTCGGCGCCGTGAATGTGGAGCACGTGGTGCTCCATCGTCGTGACCGCGCCGGCCGAGGGGTCGACGGAGTGCACGACGGGGTCGCTGAGGTAGCGGCGCACGAGCAGGTCGACGTTGCGGTCGAGAGTGGCGGAGAACAGCATGCGCTGGCCTTCGGGGCGGACCTGGTCGAGGAGGGCGGTGACCTGCGGCATGAAGCCCATGTCGGCCATCTGGTCGGCCTCGTCGAGGACGGTGATGGAAACCTGGTTCAGTTGGCAGTCGCCGCGGTCGATGAGGTCTTTGAGGCGTCCCGGTGTGGCGACGACGATCTCGGCGCCGGCGCGCAGCGCGCTCGCCTGTCGGCCGATCGGCATTCCGCCCACCACCGTGGCCAGCCGCAGCCTCACGGAGCGGGCGTACCGGGCGAGCGCATCGGTGACCTGCTGCGCCAGCTCACGCGTGGGTACGAGGATCAGCCCCAGCGGCTGCCTGGCCTCGGCGCGCTGCCCGGCGGTACGGGCCAGCAGCGCCAGCCCGAAGGCGAGGGTCTTGCCGGAGCCGGTGCGGCCACGGCCCAGTACGTCCCGGCCGGCGAGGGAATTCGGCAGGGTCGCGGCCTGGATCGGGAAGGGTACGGTCACGCCTTGCGAGTTGAGCGCGCCCAGCAGCGCCCCGGGCATGTCGAGATCGGCGAAGCCCTCCACGGCGGGGAGCGCGGGAGTGATCGTCCTGGGCAGCGCGAACTCCCCCTGGACCGCGGCGGGCCGACGGCCGTAACCACCGGAACGGCTCGACCCGGCAAAGCGGCGACTGGCCGAAGAACCGAATCGGCTGCCGCCCCTTCCGGATTCGGCACTGCCGTTACGGGTGCGGGCGAAGCGGTCGTTCGTGCGTATGCGGTTCATGCGGAACCTTCCTCGATGCGGCACATATCAAGGAATTCCCGCAGCGATCAGCAACACAGAGAATTGCAAGAATGGACCGGTGGAATGCGAAAGCGAAGCTGGCCGCCGAAAAGTCCGTGCGACACAGGAGCTGGAATGAGTGGCGCGAAGCAGACGCAATGTTCAAGCGTCCGCCACGATGAAGCCATGAAGGGATGCGTGCACCCCTGAAGGATGCCCCGCATGCGGTGAGCCTACGGGTTCCCTGGTTTTCGTCCGCAGGCGAAACCGCTGCGGAAATGCGAGTAGCTGGGGCCCGCACCCCGAAGGACGCGGGCCCCAGCTGCAACTACGCGACAGTCAGCGTCAGGCGAGAACGATGTTCTCGGCCGTCGGGCCCTTCTGGCCCTGCGCGATGTCGAAGGTCACCTTCTGGCCCTCCAGCAGCTCGCGGAAGCCCTGGGCGGCAATGTTCGAGTAGTGGGCGAACACATCAGCGCCGCCACCGTCCTGCTCGATGAAGCCAAAACCCTTTTCCGCGTTGAACCACTTCACGGTACCAGCAGCCATGTCATTTCTCCTTTGGGGCAGTGCATCGGGATCCGCACTGCACGGACCCCGTGTCGCCGCGATGATCACCCCGCCCGGAAAAAGACCGGATAACAAAAGTGCTTCCAGTGACACAGACGCCACCCGGAGGGCACTTGAAGTTTTGGGAACCACAACTGCAACTGATATCGACAGTAGCATGCCGAAGCGGCCTGTGTACGGTGAAGAATCCCACCCCCACTTAATGCGATAGAGAATCTGTCTGCCTGTCCCTTTGAAACCTCAGCTCGCGGGCACAGATTTTGATGCTGCTCCCCCAAGGGATGGTGCGGGCGGGCGTGGAGATCAGGGTGGCTCCGGCAAGCGTCACGGCCCGTCTCCGGCGCACGCACGGGAGCGGCCATATCGAAGACCATCAGCTGGTCTTCAGCCATGCCTTCGTGGAAAAGACGGTGCTGTGGGCCGCCGTACGAGCCTCAGGCCCGGACGGCGAGGAACTGACGGCCCGGGTCGAGGAAGACCTCCTCCTCTCCCGGTTGCACGACACGATGGACACCGGCCGGCTACGCACACTCGGCACCACCTGGGCGGCGGTACGACAGACCACCCCGACGCAGCCGCACCCCGTCATGCCCCGGCGGCCTCCCGGGAACACCCTGCTGGGTGTACCGCTGAGCGACGCCCTGGGCATCGGCAGCTCCGCCTCACGACGCAGAGTGATCGCGGCCTGGCCGGGATGCTCGCTACCGTTTTCGTGGCCGTCGCGGCACAGCGCCCGAAGCGGAACCGACGTTCAGCCGCAGCAGGACGGGGAACGAATGTCCTTGCCACGCGGATGCCTACCGTCACCCCGGAAAGTCGCAGTCGTTTTCGGACGAGGCAGTGCCCTCATCCCGGAATTCCAGTTCGGCGGCGCCACCGACCCGAGCCAACCGCATCTGGGCCATTCCCCCAGGCGGGGCACCCGGCTACGCCCGCCCGCGACGCGCGCACAGGCATGCGCACGTCGCGGGCCACTGCACGGGACGCGCGAGTGGATGGCGCGAGTGCCGGTGAAGCGGTTAGATCGCGGGACTCATCGGCTCAGCCGCCGCTCTTGCGCCTGAACGACCGCTGGCTCGCAGCCGGGCCGTGCGCCGAACGCACCTTCGACGCATCGGACTTGGCGGCAATATCAGCGGCATCCGCCTGCGCACCGCGCTTGCGCGCCAGGGCTTCGCGGAACTTGCGCTTGAGGTCGTAGTTGCCGTCGCTGTCCGGCTCCAGAGGGGACGTCTCGGGGGCATCCGGCTCCGAACCTTCCGTAGATACGGGCTCTGCGGTCATGGTGACCTCCTGGGTTCGGGGGGTGGGCAAGCACAGCTTGTCATGCCGGGCGCAGTGCGAGGCGCCGGCAACATCATCCTGCTCCGATTCGGCGGCCATCCCTCTCGCGGCCAGCGGCGTTGACTTTGCAGGTGAGGCACATAGGACGGCTTCGGGCCGGGCGCAGGGTCGTCGATCCCGTGGCCTGGTTGCCAGGGCAACGGCTCTCAGCCGTTGCGACGCACGACGGCGGCCCTGCGGGCCTCGGCAGGTGGTCAACCGCTGCTTCCCCTGGGCCTGCCGCAGCGAGGTCAGCCTGCAGGACGACTTCAGGCTGGCCTCGTGAGCCACATCAGGAGGCACTGGCGTCACCTTGACGAGCCGAAGACAATACACGGCCCTGGAACAGCATCCGGCCGGCCGCGCGGGCGTCCCGGACCCTGCCGGCTGGCGCGAGCCGCACTCCTGGACCGTCCCAGCCAACGCCGCTTGGCGGTTCCCGCTACCGCCGAGCGGAGAACCGGCCGACCAGCAATCGTCGAGGGCCCTACGGATGACGTCTTCAAGATAGGCGCAGGGTGACCCGGCAGCCTTGGGCAGGGTAGACCTCTGTGCTGCAGCGGTTGCGGATCCCCTCGTCTCGATCCGTCGCCGGCCGCAGCTGCCCGCGGCGGAGAAGAGTGTGAATCAGTAGTTTGACCTGGATGAAGGCCAGCTGACCGCATGCAGGCGTGCGAGCCGGTTCCGAAGGGCAGCCAGGCGCCGCGCGGGGGCCGGCTCTGTAGGAACCGTTCGGGACGAAACGCTTCCGGATCGGGTACAGAGCCGGGTTTCGATGCAGGTCCCACAGGCTCGCCACGGCGAACGTCCCGGCCGGCACGTGGTGACCGCCGATGTCGCACGGTTCGTGCAGCAGCCAGGGGATGGCTGTGACCGGTGGTCGCAGACGCAGCGTTTCGCGGATGACCGCGTCTGGGCAGGGGCGGTGTCATCCTGCGCGGACGCCTCACCGACCAGCCGTTGCCAGACGTCCGAGTGTGCGCGCGCCGCGCTCGACGACCCAGGCCGCCGTGAGGGCGGGCGCCTTGGCGGCCAGCAGGTAGAAGACGATTTGGTCGCACAGTACCTCGTTGGTCAGTTCCTCGCTGTCGGATGCCAGCAGGAGTCCCAGGACGTCGTCGTGCGTTGCGCCGGTGCGGCGTCGCCGTGCGACTTCCTCGTGTACCAGGTGGAGGCAGGCTCTCCAAGCCCTGTGTCCTGTGGGCCACCAGGGCAGCATGCCGAGCGCGCAGGCCATCACCGCGGGGCGCATGGTGGACTGGCGGAGCCGGGCAATGGCCTTGGTCCAGGTGTGCATAACGCGGGGGTCGTCGACGCTGAGGCACGCGCTGACGTTGGCTTCGGGGGCGGCCGTGTCCAGCAAGGGGAGCAGGCGGAACGGATTTCCGACGGGGCAGGCATGCGCCATGCGCTGTGCCGCGGCGGCGGTGGCAGCCCGGTGGGCGGACAGGTGGTCACCGCGCAACGCGGGGATCATCAGCCGGCTCACCGCACGGTGCTGTTCGCCGCTGAGCTGGTTCAGCATCTCCGTCGCACCCATGGCGCGACCCAGGAGACGGCCGGTCGTGTTGTGCTCCACTCCAGGACTGCGCAGCACTTCCTCGATCAGGCCAGGGTCACGGAGCCATACGGCTCTGCCACCGGGCAGCCAGTCGGGGACGATCGCGCCGTGCCGGGCGAAGTGGCGTTCCAGGCAGCGGGGCCCAGCACAAGACGGCCCACCAGGAGCGGCATGACGGCGGGGGCGGCCAGTGGCCTGAGCAGTGGCTTGTCGGTCATCTGCATGCCGACGAGTTCACGGGACGCGACTGCCGGCGCAGGCTCCGTGGCGGCCCGGCGCCGAACAGTGCCCCGGCGAGCAGCAGGGGTTGACGCGGCGCCCAGGCCAGGCAGATGACGCCTGCCGCGTAGGCGGCCACCAGGGCCGACGCGAGGGTGAGGCCGGTCAGCTTCGCCGCGATCAGATGAGGCCGGGGAAAGCCGGCCATGGCGAGGCGCCGGTCGAACATGCTGCCGCTGAAGGTCGCGGCGAACATCAGGAACGCAGTGATCAAGGTGACCGCGTTGAGCGCACCGCTGACCGCGGTGAGCTCGTTGCCGCGGAGCACCAGCGGTTCCTCGGTGGCCCGAAGGCGCAGCTGTACCGGCTTGTCCGGCATCGACACGTACGCCAGTAGCGTCCACAAGGGAAGGAAGACCGCGATGAGCACCGCGGCGAACCGGTTCCGGGTGTGTTCGACCAGCGTGTACCAGCGTGTACCGGGTGGCCGTGACAAGCAGCACCACCTGCTCCCTCATGCGGCTTCCCTCTCCTGCGTGCGGAGGCGGCCGCCGTCCAGGCGCTCGGCGTCGTAGGCGAGATGAGAGACGACCAGAACCGAACGCCCCCGCTGGCGCAGCCGTGCGGCAAGGTCCCAGAACCGCAGATAGGTCTCCCAGTCGAAGCCCTGATAGGGCTCATCCAGCAGCAGCACTCGCGGGTCGTGCAAACGCGAGTGTCACGTTCAGCTTCTGTCGCGTCCCCCTGATCGGGCACCGGGAGACCTGACACCCCAGCATCACCTCGCAGCTACTGGCCCCCGACGCGCGACGCCACCCCGGCACACGCCGCGGTCGCTGCGGTCGCTGCGGCTGCGGTTGCCCTCTTGTCTTGGGGCCGGGGCAGCGGGCAGATGAGCGGGTGCAGACCTGAGCGCAAGTACATCTTCATGGCGGCGGGTCGTATCGAGCGCTCGTTGGAGCACACAGGCAATGGATCAACCCTGTCCCGCTCTCCGGGTACCGTCAGGGTATGAGTCATCCACACCCTGAGCTGAAAGCCGCACCGCCCCTTCCGGAAGGAGGGCTGCGGGTCATCGCCCTGGGCGGCCTGGGTGAGATCGGCCGCAACATGACCGTCTTCGAGCACGCGGGCAAGCTGCTCATCGTCGACTGCGGCGTACTTTTCCCCGAGGAGACCCAGCCCGGCGTGGACGTGATCCTGCCGGACTTCACCTCGATCCGGGACCGCCTGGACGACATCGTGGCCGTGGTCCTCACCCACGGCCACGAGGACCACATCGGCGGCGTACCGTACCTGCTGCGCGAGCGGTCCGACATCCCCGTCGTCGGCTCCAAACTGACGTTGGCGTTCCTGGAGGCCAAACTCAAGGAACACGGCATCCGGCCGCGCACGGTGCGGGTGCGGGAGGGCGACCGGCGCCGTTTCGGGCCCTTCGACTGCGAGTTCGTGGCGGTCAACCACTCCATCCCCGACAGCCTCGCGGTCGCGATCCGCACCCGGGCCGGGATGGTGCTGCACACCGGCGACTTCAAGATGGACCAGTTCCCTCTCGACGACCGCATCACCGATCTGCGCGCCTTCGCCCGCCTCGGCGAGGAGGGCGTGGACCTGTTCCTCACCGACTCCACCAACGCCGAAGTACCCGGCTTCACCACCTCCGAGCGAGAGCTGAACCCGGCGATCGAGCAGGTGATGCGCACCGCGCCGCGCCGGGTCATCGTCTCCAGCTTCGCCAGCCACGTGCACCGCATCCAGCAGGTCCTGGACGCCGCCCACCAGCACGGCCGCAAGGTCGCCTTCGTCGGCCGGTCGATGGTCCGCAACATGGGCATCGCCCGTGACCTGGGCTATCTGAAGGTCCCCTCCGGTCTGATCGTGAGCACGAAGGAGCTGGAAAAGCTCCCGGACCACAAGATCACGCTGGTGTGCACCGGCTCCCAGGGCGAACCGATGGCCGCGCTGTCACGGATGGCCAACCGCGACCACATGATCCGCATCGGCAAGGACGACACCGTCCTGCTCGCCAGCTCCCTCATCCCCGGCAACGAGAACGCCATCTACCGGGTGATCAACGGACTCACCCGGTGGGGCGCCCACGTGGTCCACAAGGGCAACGCCAAGGTGCACGTCTCCGGACACGCCAGCGCCGGCGAACTCGTCTACTGCTACAACATCGTCAAGCCCCGCAACGTGATGCCCGTGCATGGCGAATGGCGCCACCTGCGAGCCAACGGCGACCTCGCCATCCGTACCGGTGTCGACCCGGACCGGGTCGTCATCGCCGAGGACGGTGTCGTCGTCGACCTGGTCGACGGGCGCGCGTCCATCACCGGCAAGGTCCCGGCCGGCAATGTCTACGTGGATGGCATGGAGGTCGGTGGCGCCACCGAGGCATCTCTCAAGGACCGCCTCACCCTCGCTGCCGAAGGCGTGGTGACGGTGGTGGCGATCGTCGACGCTGACACCGGCTCCCTCGCCGAGGCCCCCGACTTCCTGGCCCGGGGCTTCGTCCACGACGACGCCACCTTCGAGCCGGTCATCCCCGTCATCGAGAAGACCCTGGCCACCGCGGCCGAGGAAGGCGTCGGGGACGCGCGTCAACTCGAACAACTCCTCGCCCGCGCCGTGGCGGACTGGGCGTTCCGCACCCACCGCCGCAAGCCCCTCATCATCCCCGTCATCATCGACGCCTGAACCACAGCCCGGCAGCACGGTCCCGTTCCGGCCAGGGGCCGCCGGCATCGAGGTCGGGCACGGGGTCGGCAGCCACCTGGTCATCCGGGGAGGTAGCGGCGAATGGTAGTGCCGTCGGGGCCGGTGTGGACAGGAACGAGGTCCGCGCGCTGGTGGACGAGTAGGAGCCTCCTGTCGCTGGGCTGCGTGGGATGGGGCGGGCGGCGGGCGGCGGGCGGCGGGCGGCGGGCGGCCAGGGGATCGTTCAGCTGTCCGCCGTCGTGGACCTCGCAGACGATCCGGTCGCTCTCGGTCCCGATCCGCAGCGCGCCCGAGCCGGCGCCGTGGACGACGCTGTTGGTGGTCAGCTCCGCCACCGCGCTCAAGAATCGAAGCTGAGTTCGGCCCAGACCGTTTTGCCGGGGTGACCGGGGGTGACGCCCCAGCGTCGGGTAAGTCGGTCGAGGAGTTGCATGCCAAAGCCGCCGGGCTCGGTGTTCGCGGTGGCGCGTTTGCGGGGCCAGCGGTCGCTGGAATCGCTGGCGGCTGTGTGCAGCCACCGCCCGTTCCAGGTGAGCTGGATCAGGGGCGGGCCTGAGCCGTGGCGGATGGCATTGGTGATCAGTTCCGAGACGAGCAGTTCGGCGGTCTGGATCATCCGGTGCCGGCGCAGCGGGCCGCCGAAACCGTCCACACACTCGCGGACCCAGTGCCGGGCGGCCGTGATGCTCGCCGTGACTGCGGGGAAGCGCGTCTCGCAGGATGGGGTGGTCGATTCGCCGTTCACGGGGTTCCTCCAGCGCAGGTGGCTCTGGGCCGCCGCCAACCGGTGCTCTGCGCAGCCGGTGGGAGTCATCTGCCGGGTTACCCATGCCTGCCCGGTGAACCATCTGTGTCTGCCGGGTGACCGGCAGATCCCGCGCAAGTCGTCCGCCGGCAATTCGACGGTGCCGGCGCATGCTGGGTGAGTGCGCTGAAGCCCCCTCGACGCCTTCCGTACCGGGATGGACGACGACACCGCCGTTCTGGCCGTTCCGGCACCCCGCCCCGACGGCGAAGCACAGCTGTGAGCGATACGCCCGCCGACACCAGGCGCACTCCCTCGCCGTCGCCGACACTCCGCGCACCGCATCGGCGCGAGGCAGCCAGCTACTGGGATCGCACCACTGACCGGGACGACCGAAAACCAGCCAGGAAACCAGCGATGCCCATGTCCCTCCTGTCTGCCCATGGTCGGCGGGGTTTGATCCATCGGCGCAGCCTGCCGGCAGGACGGCAGGCTGCGCCGTGTAAACGGATTGCCGCCTTGTGTCAGATCCGCGATTCCGTGAGCACGGTGGCTGAGGCGGCGTACGGCGTCGGTGCAGCCCAGTGCGTTGACGCGTTCTGCGACCGCGGTGCCCTGCTCGCGCGGGAGCCAGGTTCGAACCGGCCCACACGCAGTGAAGGCCCGGTGGATGCCGGGCCTTCACGTTTGAGTAGCGGGGACAGGATTTGAACCTGCGACCTCTGGGTTATGAGCCCAGCGAGCTACCGAGCTGCTCCACCCCGCGTCGGTACGGTGAACTGTACGGCACCGATCGGATTCGACCCAATCGACTTTCGCATGCGCTCGGAGCGGGCCCGATTGCTCATGATCGACCGACATGGCCACTGCTCACCCGGTCTGGATCTGGATTCTGAGTTCGGGTGCCGTTGGAGTACGGGCACACCTGGAGAAGTCTCCACGAGCTGGTCGGCGGTGCTGGTCCAGGCCGGGCAGGTGTGACGTCCATGCGCCTTTCCGTGAAAAGCCCCCGTGGTCAACGGCGAGCAGGCTCACCGTGCCAGTCGACGACGACTTCGTCGGCGTACGGGAAGCGGGCGGCGGTGGCGAAGACGGGTCCGGCGTCGCAGACGGTGACGCGGTAGCCGAGGAGGCATGCGGCCTGGCTGAACTCGACGGCGCCGAAGATCGGCATGCGGGGCGGAGCAGCATGTACGTGGACGAGGGCTGAGAGCTTCTCGGGGCAGCTGTCGGGGTCCCCTCCGGCATCGATCACGGCGTGCTCGCATTCCCTGAACGTGTGTGTTGCCGCTCATGATCGAGCACCTCGTGGCCCCGCCATTCCCTCATGGTTCCGCCTCGAACACGGGGGCGCCTTCCATCGCAGGTCAGCTGAAGACCGCTGTCTCGCCTTTCTCTCGTTCCTCTGTCCCTACCTGCCCCACGGAGCGCCGCCCCGCAGAACAGGCGGGACGGCGGACGGATTTCAAGCAGGGGGACGCCCAGGGGACGGCCCCGCCCGTCGTGGATCAGCACGCGGCAACGTGTGTGACGAGCGGCGCGAGCCCGAACCCGGCACGGTCAGTAGGTGGCGAGGGAGATGGCGGCGTAGTGCGCGGTGAACGCTGCCACGGTCAGGGCATGGAAGACCTCGTGATAGCCGAACCAGCGGGGTGAGGGGTCGGGCCGCTGCAGGGCGTAGACGACCGCGCCCGCGCTGTACAGGAGACCGCCGGCAACGATCAGGATGACTACTGCTGCTCCGCCGGTGTGCAGGAAGTCGGGAAGGTAGGTCACCGGCGCCCAGCCCAGGGCCAGGTAGCACGGGGTGTACAGCCAGCGCGGAGCTCCGACCCACAGGACCCGGAACGCGATGCCGGCCAACGCTCCCGTCCAGACGATCCACAGCAGCACGGACCGCTGCTCGGGCGGGAGGAGGAGCACGGCCAGGGGGGTGCAGGTGCCGGCGATGATCAGGAAGATGTTGGCGTGGTCCAGGCGTCGCAGAAGAGCCTCGCCGAGCGGTCCCCAGGTGCCACGGTGGTAGATGGCGCTCGTCGCGAACAGCAGCCAGGCGGTGATCGAGTACACGGCGCAGGCCAGGACCGCCTGCTGAGTACCGGCCAGGCAGATGAGTACGACGCCCGCGATCAGTGCGGCGGGGACCATTCCGGCATGGAGCCAGCCACGCAATTTCGGCTTGATCGGATCGGCCAGGTCGGCCACCCGATCCACCAGAGCAGTAAGCGAGTGAGCCCCCTTCCCTGCCTGGTCGCCTGGTGATTCGTCGGGTAGCCCGTCTGCACGGCGCTCTCCACGCGCTGACACGACGTGATATTCAACCTCAGCGGCGTCGCGGGACACAGCTTCTCGTCCTCCCCCGGGCTCCTGGGCGTCACTGGCAACCATGCGATCATGCTAGGAAACCTCACCCGGACACATGACGGGAGGTCGGTCCAGAACCCCAGAGCCACGTCGCCGGGCCTGAGCCGGTTCGCCACCGTGGGAACTCCGGCCCCGTTGGCCTACCGCCAATTGAGCCTGCCGAAGCCGAGTAGAACGGCTGGTCCTGGGAACGATCAGTGCTTACGAACGGGCATCTCCGCTCGCCTACGCGCAAGGATCGCCGATGCTTCCTGAGGTCCGTCCCTACGTATCCACCGCGCTCGCAGACCAGTTGGAACACCAACTGGACCTGGCTCCGCATCTCAAGGCGGGCCAGCTCGATATGGAGGGCATCGCCGGCGTCGCAGTGGTCGCAGCCGCCCACTCCGATGGCTATGCGGCCACCGGCCATCTCCTCGGGCTGCTGGCCGCGCTGCCTGCCCCCACCGCGGCAGGAGAGCACTTCTGGTCGGACCTGTGGAGGTCTTCGGGCACCGCGTACCTGCTGCCCGTCAACATCAAGGATCCGGTGCTGCGTTCGCTGGCAGGAGAGGGAGCCGCCCTGGCCCGGCAGATCCTCTCGGCCGTCGATGAGATGACCCCGCCCCAGCGCGTCGCGGCCGGGGAGGTGATCGGTCAGGCCCTCGTCGAGTCCGACCATCTGCCCGACCTCAAGACACAGGTCATCGGAGAACTGTGGCTCCGAGATCTCGAGCTCACCGCTTGGCGCGTCCTGCACTCAGACCGCAGGTCGGACGACCCGGCTGGACGGAAAGCCTTCCTCGACGCCTGGACGAGCGTCTGAACGTCGGCTCCTCCGAGCTGCACCGTAGCCGCGCCAGACATGCGGCTCCCGTGCCCGACGGCGCTTGCAGCGGCTGAGGTCAGGAAGTTCCAAGCCGAAGTCGCGGCGGCCCCGGGCCTCCACAGATCAGGGGGCCGCGCAGCCATTGCTGCGCGGCCCCCTGATCCTGCATCGGCCCGGCGCGACAGCAGGCAGGGCCTGCACGGGCGGCGGCCACCTGACGCGGCGTGCGCAACCTCTCGGGCAGGTCTGCGAGGTCAGACCAGGTTGATGTTCTCGGCCTGCGGACCCTTCTGGCCCTGGGTGACGTCGAACGTCACGGCCTGGCCCTCCTGGAGCTCACGAAAGCCGGTGGAGTTGATCGCGGAGTAGTGCGCGAAGACATCCGGGCCGCCGCCGTCCTGGGCGATGAAGCCGAAGCCCTTCTCCGCGTTGAACCACTTCACAGTTCCCGTTGCCATGTCTCATGCCTTCCAGTCGATGAACGCCTCCCACTCCATGTGGCAGACGGAGGTGATCGTCCTGGTCCCTGCGGCACAGCACAGCAAAACGCCCACACCAAAGGCGCGGGCAGGGAATTCCGAACCACGACAGCTGACGCAGACGCTACACGCCCACACACCGGGTCACCACAAGAAATGATCACGCCACACACGAGACCGTGCGTGCGGTGCCCGCCGACGCTGACGGGCACACTCATCTCATGCTGCTGCCGTCGGGTTCGCCGATTCGGCGGCGCGGCGATATTCGGCGTTGATGCGCTGGGCTTCCGCGAGCTGGTCTTCGAGGATGACGATCCGGCAGGCGGCCTCGATGGGGGTGCCCCGATCGACGAGCTCCCGGGCACGGGCGGCGATGCGCAGTTGGTAGCGGGAGTAGCGGCGGTGGCCGCCTTCGGAGCGCAGGGGGGTGATCAGGCGGGCTTCGCCGAGGGCGCGGAGGAAGGCAGGGGTAGTGCCGAGCAACTCGGCGGCTCGGCCCATGGTGTAGGCAGGGTAGTCGTCGTCATCGAGACGGCCGAAGGTGTCGTCTGCTGTCATTGCACCTCTCTGTGGAACACGTGGAGGGGCCCTGGCGCCGTACTGGCACCAGGGCCCCGAAGGAACTACTACACCATCTGCCGGCCCTGATACTGCACCGGCCCTCTGTTTCCGCAGACCCGACAGAGACACTGTCGGGGACGCGGGGATCGCGGTTGCTTGACCGGAGACCACCTCACTATCGATGTCCTGCGGTACCCGGGTCCAAGACTTCCGCCCGGGCGATCCTGATGGCGCTCGGCTCCTCCGTTCTTCCCTCTCGATCAACAACTCACTGACGGGAACTGCGAATTGCTGGTACCGCAAACTGCTGGTGGCCTCGAACAGCGCCACTCTTCGGCAGTCAGCCCCGTCGCCCGACCTGCGTCTGCTCTGGCTTAGAACCCCACTGCCGAATCACCCGGTGCGCGCGCCCGCAGCCGGCGCCTTCACCGAGGTACTGCTCAATGACCTCACTGCTGGGTACTGCGAACTTGCACTTACGGGTACTGCCACTGCGGTACTGCTCATGGCGGCCCCTGATCACTGCGGGCCACCCGGTCCGGTCGTCAGTCCCGTCGCCGTCCTGCAACCGCTCTGGCTTCGGAACTCCACCACCGCACCGCCCTGCGAACTACAACTGCTGCACTACTGACCGGCAGTTCATGTCTGCCGAGCCTCGCTCGATCTCGACTACGAGAGAAACTTTACCCACGCCGCAGCCCAATGTCTACTCTGGCTGACATAGATTTTCGCGTACTCGAAGACGAGGCAATCCGCCTCGACCGGTCCATGGCTGGTCCAAGCAGCTCCGAGGCTCAGTCCGGCGCTCACAGTGACCCACCGCCGCGCAGCACGTAGGGCTGAGCGTGACGTCGCCGACTGCGCCGCGGCTACCGTCGGCGGGCACCCGGCCGTTGACGGGCGCGGCACGAGGTCTGCGCCGCCCTCGACGATCCCGGGATGATCGAGCAGCTCGTGGAAGTGTGCACTCGGATGCCGCGATCCGCGGGTCGACGCTCCTGCTGCCGCCTCAGCGCCGTGACGAAGCCGGTGGCATCGTCGCGGATAGGCCGGTTGCTCGAACCGGCACGGCCCCCGACCCGAGCAGACCGTGGGCTGCCGAGACACGGGCTCACGGCAGCAGGTGCCGTCATGCGTCGACTGTGGTCCTCCCCCCTTCGGGCAAGCGCTGTGGCTCTGCGGGGTCGGCGGGTGAGAGGCGGGCACAGGGGGTGGGGAGGCACGGGCATGGCATGGACGATCCAGAGACCAGGGTGACCGTGATGATCACGGTGATTGCCGACACCGCTGCCGTCCGTTCCGCAACGGCCTTTACCGACGCACGCGATACGGCACGGGCCTTCCTCGAAGGTTTGCGGCAGCCGGCCGTGGCCCCTGACGCAGCGGACACTGCTGTCGTGGTCGTGTCCGAGCTCGTCACCAATGCCCTGCGCCACGGCGGGGGCCGCTGCACACTGGAACTGACTGCGCACCCCGACGCCATCGAGGTGGCCGTCCACGACGCGGTCGACATGCGCCGCGCATGCGCACCCTTGACCTGAGCACCGGCACCGGCACCGGCACCGGCACCGGGGGCTTCGGCTGGCCCATGGTCAACCGGCCTACCCCACGACGGCCACCCGCCGGGCCTCCGGCGGCAAGACCGTGAGCGCCTGCCTTGCCTGGTAGCGTCACCGCTCAAGCAGCCGGATGGCCGGTGAATATAATCTGCCTCGTGTCGAAGCCCGACGAACTGCTGGTTGACCTCGCCGCCCTGGTGGAGTCCGGCCAGAGCAATCAGATGTCCCTGACCGTGGTCACCGGTGGTGCTGTCATCACCGGTCGGCTGGCTCCCGAAGCAGTGTGGCGACAGAGGGTCTCGGAGGTACTGACGGATTCCGCCCGCTTGGGCGAGTTCGCCGCTGCCTTCAACACCCCCGCGACGAACGGGCCCCCTATGCATCTGCACTTCCATGTCGCCCGGATCCTGCAGGGCACCATGGGGATCCCGGAGACAGGCGGGATGTACCGGGTTGCGATCGAGGACGTCAGCGCCTGGACCGTGGGCGACTTCAGCTATTCCGACCACTGAGCGACGGCGTCGGGAGCCCGCTGCACGCAGTGTGGGCCCGACCGATATGCCGGTCGAGCCCACACTGCTGGTCAGATGTCGGCTTGTGCCTGCTTACCCGGTCAGACCGTCACTACAAGGATCAGCCCCAGCGGCCGGCGGGCTCGGCACGCTGTCCGGCGGTGCGGGCGAGCAAGGCGAGGGGAAGGCGAGGGTCTTACCGGAACCGGTGCGCCCGCGGCCCAGGACGTCACGGCCCGCCAGGGAGTTCGGCAGCGTCGCTCCCTGGATCGGGAACGGTGCGGTCACACCCTGCCTGCCGAGTTCGGCCAGCAGCTGCTCGGGCATGTCGAGTTCGGCGAAGCCCTCGACGGCGGGCAGCGCGGGGGTGATCGTCCTGGGCAGCGCGAACTCACCTTGCGCTGTGACTGGCCGGCGGCCGTAACCGCCAGAGCGGACGGGCCCGCCGGTACGGCGCGGTGCCTGTGAGCCGTAGCCGCTGCCGCCCCTTCCGGCGCCGGTACGGCGCTCACCGGTGCGGGCGGGGAGGTGGTTCGTGTACATACTGTTCATGCGGAACCTTCCTCGATGTGGCACATATCAAGGAATTCCCGCTGCGATGAATGGCACGGAGAATTACAAGTATGGACCGGTGGCGAAAAGCAGACCTGGCGGCGAAGACATCCGTGGGCACAGGTGCTGAAATGGGTGACGCGATGGGACCTCGCGATCCGGGTGCCGATGCGGGCGCCGGCTGCGGTGCAGCGCTTCAGGATGCGTCTGCGCCCTGAGGGAGGAACCGCTCGTAGTGGTACTGCGGATTCCTCCGGGGCGCCCCGCGGGTGAAAGCCGCTGCGGGATGGGCATGCAGCTGGGGCCCGCACCCCGAAGGATGCGGGCCCCAGAAGCCTGCTGGGGGCACTTGAAGTTTCGGGAATCAAAACTGCAACTGAGATAGACAGTAGCGCGCCGGAGCGACCCGTGTGCGGTGGATAATTCCACTCTGCTCTTCGCGGCAAAAACTCCCACTGCACGGCCCCCAAAATCTGTCTACTCGGAGTTCAACGTCTTAGGAAGAGTTGCCAAGCGGCACGCTGCGCGACGGCTGGAGCAAGGCACTGTGGCCAGGAGACCCGGCGAATTGGGGGCGCACCGGCACCGCGTCGAGCAACCACCGTGGACCGGAGCGGCATCGGCCCGTTCCCGTATCGCTCGCCATGCAGTCGACATGCTGTTTCCTCCGCATCCCATGTCCGCCGACGCACCGGCCGCACGATCGCCCACGAACGCCGCCTGACGAAGGCGGGACGTGCTCGCACCGATCTGGAATCCCGCCCTGACCAGGCAAATGGGCAAAACATGTGAGGTTGCACAGACCCGGGGAAGAAGGTGCGGCAACCGACAGGAGGTTGCTGTGAAGGGTGGAGATCTGGAACTGGGCGAGTTGCTGGCCGCTGCGGAAGCGGCCCCGCCCGGTGAGTCCGTCGACGTGGTGGCACAGGACCTGCAGAAGCGGTTCGGTGCCGAGGCCGTGTCCTTCCTGTTCGTCGACCTCATCGGCCAGCGGCTGGTACGCCTCGCCGCGACCGGTGACAAGGCCGCCGAACCTGGCGAGCCGGTCGACCTGCAGGGCAGCGTCTACGACAGCGTTCTGCAAAGCCAGCGCCAGAATGTGGAACCGGACGGCCAAGGAGGAGGACGCGTCATCACTCCCGTCACCAACCGCGGCGACTGCATCGGCGTCCTGGAGGTGAGCCTGCCCTCCGCAGACGACACCGTGCTGCGCCAGATCCGCCACGCGGCCCACGCGCTGGCCTACATCATCGTCACGGACCGCCGCTTCACCGATCTGTACCACCAGGGCCGGCGCACTACCGAGACCAGCCTGGCGGCGGAGATCCAGCACCAGTTGCTTCCCTCGGCCTCCTGCTGCGAGGCGGCCCAGTTCACTCTGGCCGCCGGGCTGGTCCCGGCCGACGACATCGGTGGCGACACCTACGACTACACGCTGGACCGCGACACTCTGCACCTGTCGATCACCGATGCCATGGGCCACGACACGAACTCTGCTCTGTTGGCCACCTTGCTGGTCGGCGCGCTGCGGCGGGCACGTCGCAGCGGCTGTGACGCCCTCAAGCAGGCCCGCCGCGCCCACGAGGCCCTGCTGAGCCACAGCTACGGCCTGGCCACCGGACAGCTGCTGTGCGTCGACCTCGATACGGGCCTGTGCGAACTGGTCAACGCCGGCCAGCCCCGGCCCCTGCTGCTGCGTGACAATGCCGTCGAAGAGGTGAAACTCGCCGTCAACCTGCCCTTCGGTGTGGCGGCACCCACCACCTACCGCCTACAGGAACTACTCCTGAGACCCGGGGACCGCCTGGTCCTGCTCACCGACGGAATGCAGGAACGCGGTGCCGCGGCCGTCGACCTGGCCTCGGTCGTCCACGACACCCGCGCGCTGCACCCTCGAGAAGCCGTCCGGACCCTGACCGCTGCGGTGCTCGACGCCTGCCACGGCAACCTCAAGGACGACGCCACGGTCCTGATACTGGACTGGCACAGCAACCGCAGCCAGCCGGCCGGACCGAGCCCCGACCCCGCAGCAATGATGGCCTAGTCCCTGCTGGGAGCGGCCCGCTCGGCGGTGGGGTGGCAGGGAATCAGCACGGCGATAGCCAGTCACCTTTGAGCGGCACTCACGTGCCGGTGAGCGGTGGGGAAGACGTTGATCGGTAATGCTCTCGGGGGTGGTTATACGTGGCCCGGCCGTGATGCGGTGTCGCGCGACGTGAGGACAAGGTGCGGCGGGCCTTCGCCCTGATACGGCAGGCACAGTCGAGCTCTGGACGCAGCCACACCGGAGTGCTCCGGTGGGGCTGCGTCCAGCGGCGCCGGGCAGAGGTCTCCCCGGCGCGGCCTCTCCCTATCACCGACGCCCCTATAACGCAGGGGTGCGGGCAACATGGCTGACCAGGTTGAATACCTCGCGGGCGGCATACCGCTTGAGGCATCGGATGATCTCACGGCGGGTCTTGCCCTCCTGGGTGCGGCGTTCGTAGTACGCCTGGGTGGGGGGATCGCAGCGCAGCCGTGTGAACACGATGCGGTGCAGAGCTGCGTTGGCCTGCCGGTCGCCGCCACGGTTGAGCCGACGCGAGGTCCGGCGGCCCGAGGAGTACTCGATGGGGCTGCGCTCGACGAGCCGGGTCAGGCGCTGATTCAGCTCGTCGATCTGTGCGGTGAGCTGAGAGCATCCAACGGCTGGCCGCCTGCGCACGATTCGTCGTACTCACTCAGGTCGTCGCCCATCCGCACGCTCAGCACCGCGACATCGCCCGCCGTCTGCAGCAGCGTCCGCTCACCGACCGGCATGCAGCTCTGGGTCTCCCTGCTCCATCCGTTCGACCAGGCCGGACAAGCCGCCTTCGAGTCCTGGGCTGGCAGAACTTCGGAGAGATGGTAGGGCTACCCGGCCCGGTCGCTCCCCGCACGCTGATCCTGCCCGTGGAAAGCTTGATCCCCGGCAAGCCGGTGATCAAGCAAAGGGACGATGAGCCGGCGGCCGGGACAGCCGAGCCGCTTGCCACCTGCACGACGGTTGAGCGCCGCGCCGTCTGCCACGGCCGGAGTAGGCTGATATGTACCGAGAGCTATTCGGCCGCGCGACCACGGCGGAGCCGTTCCCGGCGAGCGAGACACGCGGGCAGCCGCAAGCCGCCCGGGACGGGATCGCACGATGGACGACGTCAGCAAGGCCGCCGAGGGTACGTCATCAGATGACGCACATAGCTATCGGATGCCCTTGCCCCGGCTGCGTCTGACTCCGGATGTCAGTCACGGCCCGCTGGACGGAGCGTGGTGGCCGCGCTGTGACGCGTTGGAACTGGAGTTGCCCGCGCTGGTCGGCTCGTTGGACCCGGCTGTCGGCACCGTCATCCGCGTCACCGTGGACGCCGCGTCCTGGCCCGATGCCCCGCAGACGGTGCTGGCGCCCGGCCACGTGATCGAGGTGTCCCTGACCGGCCTCGCCGCCGAAGCGCATGCCATCACCCTGGACTGCGGCACGGTGGGTCGCTGGGAGCTGCTGGTGATCCCGCCCGAGGAGCCGGCCGGAGCGGCCAGCCGGCTGCTGACCGCCGCCGCCGACCCCGAGAACCCGCTGCCGGCTCCGCGCATCCTGGCAATCGCCGAGAACGGCCTCGACGGAGAAGCCACATGGGAGTCGGAAGGAGGCCCCTGACTCAGGTGAGGGCCCGACGCCGTCGGGCCCATGTGACCGGCCGGCCGCGCCGGTCGTCGATGTCCCCCGGTGGAGCGATGGCACGAGCAATCTCTTCGTCGACCCACCCCGCCGCAACCGATACATGCGGATCACGGCGGTGAGCGGATGACGTCCGGACGGCGCACGGACCGCTCCGAGAGCTTCGGGGAAGCGTTGCTGGGAGCGGTTCTCGATGGAGCGCACGAGCTGCCTCCCCATCTGATCGGGCCGCTTGTCGCAGACGTGGTGGAGCGGCTCGGGGGCCGCTGTCCGCAGGTGCTGTTGCAGGACTACGGCCAGCTGCTGCTCGTGCCCCTGCCCGGTGAGGGCCTCACGGACGGGGAACCGCACGTGATCGACGGCTCCGAGGCGGGCCGCTGCTTTCTCGACGCGGTTCGCGTCGAGCTGCCCGAGGAGGACGGTGTCCGGGTCCATCTGCCGCTGCTGGACGGCGGTGACCAGGTGGGGGTCATGGCGGTGACGCTGGACAGTGTTGATGACGACGACCGCCGCCTGCTGCTCCGGATCTCCGGCCTGGTGGCCGACCTGCTGGTGACCAAGCACGGCTATTCCGACCTGTTCTTCCGTGTCCGGCGCGGTGAGGCGATGAGCGCCGCCGCGGAGATCCAGTGGTCCCTGCTGCCGCCGCTGGCGATGATCATGCCTCGGGTCGCCGTGGCCGGGATCCTAGAACCCGCCTATGACGTGGCCGGCGACAGCTTCGACTACGCCCTCAACGGCGACGTCCTCCACGTGGTCATGATCGATGCGATGGGCCACGGACTGGACGCGGCCACGATGGCCACCGTGGCCATCGGCGCCTACCGCCACGCCCGCCGCCTCGGCACCGGACTGTCGGCGATCTACGACGTCATGGACCGCGCCGTGGCGGAGCAGTTCGGTCCCGAACACTTCGTCACCGCGCAGATGATGGAGCTGGACACGACGACGGGACGGGTGCAGTGGGTCAATGCCGGACACCCGCCGCCGATACTCGTCCGCGACCACCGCGTCGCGCAGCGCCTGGTCGCCCCGACGACCCTCCCGGTCGGCCTGGGCGGTTCGGAGCCACGGGTCAGCGAACTGGGGCTGGAGCGCGGGGACCGGGTCCTCTGCTTCACCGATGGAGTGGTCGAGGAGCACAAGTCCGGCGGGGAGGACTTCGGGGAGGACCAACTGATCGACTGTGTGAACCATCTGGAGAGGACCGGCCGAGGGGTCCGGGCGGTGACGCGCTCCCTGTCCCACACTCTCAAGCGGGCGCGGGGCGGACACACCACGGATGACGCGACGCTGCTCATGGTGGAGTGGCGCGGCTGACCTCACCGGCCTCGGTCGAGGTGCGGAGCATCAGTCCGACGGCTCCTGCCCGCTCCCGGTATCGATGAGGATCTGTTCCGCCTGGCTGATGTTGTCTGCCCGCACTGCCTGGGCCATCGCAGCGCGGGCGGCCTCGGGTGTCGCGTTCGGCGGGACCACCAGCAGCGAGAAGAGGTCCTGGTCGCCCCGGGTGATCAGGACCGTGTCGTCACCCACGGGGAAGGAGTCGATGTGCACCACCCGGTCGTCGACGACGATCCGCGTCGGGAGCCCTGCCCAGGCCGTGGTGTCCAGCCCGACGCGCGTGACGGGGCCGAGGTGCCTGGTGAGGGCGCTCAGCAGCTCGGGCAGCTCGGCACCGATGTCGCGCGACCGCGGCCACCACGCACCATCCAGGACACCTTCCCGCGACTCCGTAGTCTCCAGCCGCAGGAGCGCGCACCCAGGCCGTACGGCCTCGTGAACACCGCTCGGCAGATGCCGGGAATCAGAGGGTGAATCGGAGCCGGTCATGGGGACCACCCGTCTTCGGGAGCCGGTGCGAACACGCGACTCGCCTCGCCCTCCCACGCTACTCCCCGAGCCCCCGGGATCTCCTGGGAATTCGACCCCGGTGCCTGCTTCGACGGCAGGGAGCACAGTCGCGGCATACGCTTCAGAAAAGGGCGCAGGCGGAAGGGCGGCGGGCAGCCGGATGGCGAATGTTCCGAGCGGTGGCCGCATATGTCCTCAGCGCCATCGCCCGCAGGAGGTACGCATGGATGACGAACCGTTGCCCTCCGCGGGCAACGCCTGGGTCCGCCTCGTCGCGGCGACTCCGGAGCCGCTCGTGGCGTCGTCGAGGTGGGCGTCGCGCCTCACAGCCCGCATAGTCCTGGCCGGCGTCCAGCGAATCAGCCAGGCCGCAAAACGCAGACGAGGTGTGAGTGACAGGACTTCGGCGGCTTACGAAGCCTCCGCCCACCATCAGCGCCTGCACCGTCGGCCACGAGCCCGAGAGCGACAGCCATGACGACACTCCGTGAACGCAAGACCTGCCGCAAAGCGATTCTCCGATCCCTGTATGGGGCCGTCGAACGCAATCGTCCTGATGTCAGCGGAGAGACACTCCGTGACGAGGTCCGTCTTCCCGACGCGGACCTCTCCGCAGCCTGCGCCTACCTGGCCGACGCGGGCCTGATCACCGTCGAATGGACATCGCACAAGACGCCCGCCACCGCGTCGCTGACCCATGAGGGCATCCGCTTGATGGAGGAGGAAGAAGACGAGTCGACTCCACCCGCTCGGGGTGACTGACACCGGCTCTTCGCGGGGGATGTGACCTTCGTCGCGGATGGGAGTTTCGGCGCGTTCGCCGTTGTGCCATTCGCTGGCGACGGTGGCAGCGGCCCATGCCCCGTCGAGGGAGGTCGCAGGGCTGTGGGCGGAAGTGCACGGTAGGAAAGCCGATCGCCGTCGACCCGGCCACGGCGAGGTCACCGACGTGCTGCGCTTCTCCGACCACCCGGTGCTGGCCAAGCTGACCCGGTGGGGCATCGACGCCCACACCGGCACCCTGACCCGCCTCGCCAACCAGGTCGCACTGGCTGGCCTCGCCCTGGCCCTGATCCTCCTCATCCTCCGGGGCTACCGCATGTGGTGGCAGCATGGCCGCGGCTCCGCCTTCGGCCGCCCGATTTCCCGCGGCGCCTGGCGGTAGATTCCGGTGCAGGTGCTGGCGCCCTGCGTCGCGGTGGTCGCCGTCCTCGGCTACTACGTCCCGCTACTCGGGATCCCCCTCGCCGGCTTCCTCGCGGTGGACGTCGCCCTCGGCTGGGTCACACGCCGCAATGCCGGGCGCGCTCGCGCCTGAGCTGGGCTTTCCCTGTGCGGTTCGTGAGGGCTCCGCCCCATCCGTGTCCGGGGCGTGCCGTCAGAGGAGCAGATCCCTCGAATGGACGGGGGAGCGAGTGCGATCGCAAATCCCCGCATCCCCGAAAGCGTCTCACGAACACGGACCGCATAGGGCGCCGACCGCATCGCCCTCGCCGGCGCACCCGATCTCACGACGAAGCCGCACCGGAGCGCTCCGGTGCGGCTTCGTCGTCTCACGGCTGGGCAGAGGTCCCGTCAGGACGGGCCCGGCGGGGCCTCGCCGTATCACCCGCCTATCACACAGCCATCACCAACTGGGCGGCTGCTCCCGGACCAGGAGCTCCTGACCTGCGGTTTCATGCCCGCGCTGGACTGGCGAAGACGTCCCTGGACGGTCTTTACAACCTGTGCCAGGTCGTGCCCAGTGAGAGAGCCAGGATCAGGACCGGAGCCTCTTCTGGCCCGTCAAAGCGGTATCGCAGGGTGTTCGGTGGTGTCTCGCTCACCCGGCAGACCTTCTCATCCCTCGCGGGATCCCACACGCCCGGCCCCTGTGGCCGCGGGGCGCGCCGGAAGGGGGGAGACGCGCCCCGACGGGTTCCGGGGGTGCGGGTCAGGCCGCTCGGGAGAGGGCCGGGGACTCGGTGGCCACGGAGCAGGAGAAGGCCACCTCGCCGTTCTGCAGTGCTCTGACGGTGACGCCGGGGCGGCCCATCAGGTCGGGCTGTGCGGACTCCGCGGCGATCCAGCACGGTGCGTCCAGTTCCACGTACCGGTGGAACCGCGCGTCGAACCGCACGGGGGCCGCGGCGCCGGGCGCGGACACGGCGTGGGCCGCCTGGCGGGCCGCGTCCAGCAGGAGCATGCCGGGGACATGGTCGACGGGGTGGTCGAAGAGGATCGGATGACCGGTGTCGCTGCGCAGCAGCCACCGCCCCTGCAACTCGGACGGCGACAGCACCACGTCGGTGCCGTGCGCCCGGCCGACCAGGCCGGGGTGCACCGGCGGTGCCGGTTCCAGCGCGGCGGCGACGGCCCGGTCGAGGTCGGCCCGGGTGCCGCGCAGCCGCCGGTAGACGGCGGGCGGGTTGCTGGTGAAGCGGACGCGGGCGGTGCCCAGGTGCATGCCCTCGCGCAGGGCGATGACGTCCATGGTCAGGGCGGCCATGCGGGGGCCCCGGCGGACGATCCGCGAACAGGCTATGCGCAGTTCCAGCGTCGCCTGCGACTCGGTGACCTGCATGGCGGACCGGCCGATCTCGCAGGTGAAGTCCTGCCAGATCAGGCGGTGTTCGAAGGGGACCTCGTAGCCGACGTGCGACAGGAGCGGGACGTTCTGGCGCACCGTCTCGATGAACAGCATCGGGTCGTAGACGCCGACGTCCGTTCCGTAGAAGGAGTGCTTCGCCGGCCACACGGCACTGACCGTGAAGGTGTCCGGCCCGGTCCGCTCGAAGCGCTTCAGGAGGACCTCCGCGCGGTCGTGCTTGTGCACCAGTTCGTTCGTCACGGGCTGCCACGCGTCCGGCAGCGAGGAGTTGCGGGGCTGAACGGTTCCAGTCATCAGACTCTCCAGGAACAGCATTCGGATTGAATTACCCGGGTATCTGGCAGGGCGACCTCGCGCCGCGTAACATAACGTATGTTCTTTTTGATTGTCGAGAGAGGCCGACTGTTCCATGGCGGAGCCGAAGCAGGAACGTGCCACCCGGACGCGGGAGGAGATCCTCCGTGCGGCGGCGGAGGTCTTCGACGAGCGCGGGTACAACGGCGCCAGCATGCGGGAGATCATGAAGCGGGCCGGCGTCACCCTGGGCGCGGTCTACTTCCACTTCCCCAGCAAGGAGGCCCTGGCCCGTCAGGTCATGAACGCCCAACCCGCCACGATCATCCCGCGGTTGGGCACGGAAGGCCTGCAACGGGCGGTGGACATCACCCTGGTGTGGGCACGCCAGCTCCAGGAGGACCCGCTGCTGCGCGCCGGCGTCCGGCTGGCCGTGGAACAGACGAGTCTCCAGTTCGAGGACACCGCTTCGTACGCGGAGTGGCGGCGGATCTTCGAGGCGTGTCTGCTGGAGGCTCGCGCCAACGGCGAGCTGCGCGACCACGTCTCCACCCGCGAGACGGCCGAGTTCCTGGTCGGTGCGTGTACCGGCCTTCAGCTTTACTCCGACCTGATCTGCCGGCGCGCCGACCTGCCGCACCGCACGGCCGTCATGTGGGAGTTGCTGCTCCCCGGCATCGCCGTGGAAAGCGTCGCCAAGTCGATCGAGATAGGCGCCCGGCAGGCCTCGGCGCTGTCGGACTGAGTCACCGCACGGGACCCCCACAGCAGGCGACTGCTTCCCCTGCCGTACGAACGGAACACCCGCACATCCCGGCACGTCCGTCGTATCGACCCGGAGGTCTTCGTGAGTCCCCCAACCCCGGTCCGTTCCCCCCTCCCCACGTCCCTGCGCGGGCACGGCATCCTCGTCATCGGCGGCAGTTCGGGCATCGGCCTGGCCGCGGCCCGGCTGCTGGCCGAGGTCGGCGCGCGGCTCGTGCTCGTGGCCCGTGACGAACCGCGTCTGAAGGAGGCGGCCCGGTCGCTGCCGGAGTCCGCCATGGTGCGGACCCTGACCGCCGACGTCACCGACGAGGCCCGGCTCGCCGAGGTCTTCGACCTGGCGGACCCGGTGGACCACGTGCTCGTCACGGCGGGCACCTCGCGTCGCCTGCCGCTGGCACAGGCCGGGCGCCCCGAGGTCCAGGACGCCGTCGACGTACGGCTGTGGGGCGGCTACGCCGCGGCCCGCTGCGCCGCCGGCCGGCTGCCGGCCGGCGGCTCGCTCGCCTTCATGTCCGGCCTCTACACCGTGCGCCCGGTCGCCGGGGCCGCGGCGGCGATCGCCTCGGCCGCCGCGTGCGAGGGACTCGCCAGGGCGCTCGCGGTGGAACTGGCGCCCTGGCGGATCCGGGTCAACGCCGTACGCGCCGGCAGTCTGGACACCCCCTCGCTGCGGAACCGGCTGCGGCTCGGGGACGCGGATCCCGACGCGGCGGCCGCCGCCGTCGCCGCGGCCGGCGCGCATCTGCCGCTGGGCCGCTACGGCACCGCCGAAGAGGCGGCGGCCGCGGCGGTGTTCCTGATGGCCAACCCCTACGTGACCGGATCGGTGGTCACCGTGGACGGCGGCCAGTCGCTGGTCTGAGCCCGCCCGGGTGCGCGACGCGCGCCCGGCGCAGTGGATACGGCACTTCTCACGTCATCGCGGCGCGGCCCGCGCCGCGGTTCAGCCTAAGGACGGGGTACGAACGTGCGAGGAATGCTGAACGGAAAGGTTCTCCTGGTCACCGGGGCGTCGAGCGGCATCGGGGCCGAAGCGGCCCGGCTGTTCGCCGCCGAGGGCGCCGCGGTCGTGCTGATGGCCCGCCGCGCCGACGCGCTGGAGGTGGTCGCCAAGGAGATCACCGCGGCGGGGGGCCGGGCCGTCCCGGCGCCCGGAGACGTCGTACGGCCCGACGACGTACGGCGGGCGGTCGGCATCGCGGTCGAGACCTACGGCCGGCTGGACGGGGCGCTGAACAACGCGGGGTGGGCCACCTCGGGCACGCTGCTGCACGAGACCCCCGACACCGTGTTCGACCGGATCATCGACATCAACCTGCGCGGGGTCTGGAACTGCCTGAAGTACGAGGTGCCGGCCATGCTGGAGTCCGGCGACGGCGGTTCCATCGTGAACACGGCGAGCGTGGCCGGGGTGCGGGCCACCGGGACCGTCTCGCCGTACATCGCCGCCAAACACGCGGTGGTCGGCCTGACCCGGGCCGCGGCGGACGAGTACGGGCAGCGCGGGGTCCGGGTGAACACGCTCGTCGTCGGCAGCACCCGGACGGAACTCATGGACCAGGTGCTCACCGACCACCCGGAACTGGCGGATCCCTTCGTCGCCCGGTCCATACAGCGGCGGATGGCCACGCCGGCCGAGATAGCGGAGGCGGCGGTATGGCTGTGCAGCGACCGCTCCTCGTTCGTCACGGGCGCCGCCATGGCGGTGGACGGGGGCTGGACCGCCCGGTGAGCGGGCGGGACCGACCGGCCGTCGGCGGGCCGGGGCCACCGCCTTCGCGGGGCCCTGGCCCGCCCGCCGGCCCGCCCGCCCGCCGGCCCGCCCGCCTGCCGGCCCGCGCCCGGCCGGTGCCGGGTGGCACCCGCCCGGTTCAGCCCCCCGTCCGTCGGACGGGGAAGCCGTGGGTGCGGGCGCCGGCGACGGTCAGCAGGACGGGCAGGAGCAGCAGGAGCAGGCCGCGGGGCAACGCGATGGTGCCGAGGGAGTCGAGCAGGACGCCGCCCGCGACACCGCCCGCGGCCATGGCCACGTTCCACAGGGTGACCAGCATGGCCTGGGCCGCGTCCGCCTGTTCACCGCCCGCCTCGCCCACCGCGGTCTGGAGCAGCGTGGGCACGCCGCCCCAGCCCAGCCCCCACAGCGTCACCGCCGCATAAACGAGGAGGTCGCCGCCGTCCGGCAGCGCGAGCAGCAGCGCGCCCGCGGCGACCAGGAGGACGCAGGCGAGGGTGAGGCCGCGGGAGCGGCGGTGGATATGGGCGCCCACCGCCCAGATGCTCACCAGGCAGGCCGCGCCGAAGACCAGCAGGACGAGGTCCGTGGCGCCGCCCAGCCCGCGGTCGCGGAGCAGCGTGGCGATGTAGGCGTACAGGATCGTGTGGCCCAGGACGAAGACCAGGGTCACGAACAGCACCGGCGCCACGCCGGGCACGCCGAGGGAGCGCAGCATCGGGACCCGCTCCCCGCGCTCCTGGCCGGGATGGTCGGGCACCGAGACGGCGGTCCAGGCGATGAGGACGACGGTGAGCGCGCTCATGGTCAGGAAGGCCGTACGCCAGCCGAAGGCCGAACCGAGGAAGGTGCCGGCCGGCACGCCCAGGGCGAGCGCCACGGGGATCCCGGCCATCGCGATCGCTATGGCGCGGCCCTCCAGGCCGGGCGGGGCCAGCCGCCGGGCGTACCCGGCGAGCAGGGCCCAGGCAAGACCGGCGGCGACGCCCGCGACGAAGCGGGCCACCATGGTCAGGGTGTAGTCGGAGGAGAGCGCGGTGACGGTGTTGGCCATCGCGAAGCCCGTGACGGCGGTCAGCAGCAGCCGTTTGCGCCGCCACCCGGCGGTGGCCGCGGTCAGCGGGATCGCGGTGAGCGCCGTACCGATCGCGTACACGGTGACGGTCTGTCCGGTGGCCGACTCGCTCGCGTGCAGGGCGCTGCTCATGGCGGGCAGCACACCGGCCGGCAGGGTCTCGGTGAGGCTGGTGAGGAAGACGGCAGTCGCCAGCGCGAGCAGCGCGGACAGGGGGAGCCGGCCGGGCGCCGGCGGGGCTGTCGCCCGGGAACCGGCGGGTGTCTCGGTGGTCATGAGGTGTCGCACCTTCGTTGATCTGGCCGCGCTGCGGCGGCGTCGGGGTGGCGGGTGTCGTCCGGGGGCGGGTGTCGTCCCGCGGCGGGTGTCGTCCGGGGGCGGCTACGTCCCCTCCCCGCGGCCCGTGTCCCGCGCGGTGAGGCCCTGGTAGCCGTCCAGGAGGCTGCGCAGCCTGCGCCGGCCGCGGTGCAGACGGGAGTTGACGGTGCCGGCGGGGATGCCGACGAGCGCGGCGATCTCGTCGTACGGCAGGCCCACCACGTCGGCGAGGTAGATGACGGTGCGGAAGCCGTCGGGTATCGACATCAGCGCCTGGCTGACCGCCGGGTCCGGCACGAGGTCGAGGAACTGCGCCTCGGCGGAGGGCATCCCGTGGGAGGTGTGCGACGCGACGCTGACGAGCTGCCAGTCCTCGAACTCGGGGGTGGGGGTGCAGCGCGGCTCGGTCTGCTTCTTGCGGTAGGAGGTGAGGTAGAGGTTCATCAGGATCCGGAACAGCCAGGCCCGCAGGTTGGTGCCGGGGTGGAACCGGTGGAAGCTCCGGTAGGCCCGGGTGTAGGTCTCCTGCACCAGGTCCTCCGCGTCGGCGGGGTTCCGGGTCAGCCGCATCGCCTGGGCGTACAGGGGAGTTCGCAGGACGAGGGCGTCCCGCTCGAAGCGGGCCGAGCGCTGCTCATCGGTCTCGGGCACGGGGGCCGTGGTGATGTCCGTCATCAGAGTCCTTGCGATCGGTACGTCCGCCGCGCGGTGCGGGCGCACGGCCGAGGCGGTCCCCGGGCGGAGCGGTCCGCGGGCGGAACGCCGGGCGGCTGTCGTGGACGCGGTGAGCGGTGCGCACGGCTCGGCGCGGAGTCCGGACCTGCCGGGGCCGAGCCGTCGCCGTCACGGACCGGAGGGCCAGCGGGGATCCTGACCTGGTGGGGCAGCTCAAGGTTACATAGCAACTGTTCGGTTTTCGCGGTCCGCGGGCTGCTCCGGCGCCACTTCGGGAAGTCGGCCGAGCGCGGGCGGACCGCCGGGTATGGACTCCCCCGCCGGTCTCCCGGCGGTGCCCGCCCGCGGCCCCGCGGCCGGAGTCGGTACGCCGGTCTCGGGGCACACCCGGCCGATGCGGTAACCGACGCCCCGTACCGTGACGATCCAGTCGCCCGAGCCGAGCTTCGCGCGCAGGCTGCTGATGTGGGTGTCCAGGGTGCGGCTGGAGGCCACCCGGTCGCTCTCCCAGATCTCGGCCATGATCTCCCGGCGGGACACCACCGCGGCGGGGCGGGAGGCCAGCAGCCGGAGGAGGTCGAACTCCTTGGTCGTCACGTCCACCCGCCGCCCGTCGACCAGGACTTCGTGGGAACCGCCGTCTATGTGCAGCGCGCCGATCGTCAGTGCCCGCGAGCCGGCCGGCGAGCGCGGCCGGGCACGGCGCATGACGGCCTGGATGCGGGCCATGACCTCGCGGAAGCCGCAGGCCTCGGTGACACAGTCGTCGGAACCGGCCTGGAGGGCGAGGACCCGGTCCACCTCGTTGTCCCGGCCGGTCACGGTGATGATGGGGGTGTCACCCGCGGCCCTTATCGTGCGGCAGACCTCCAGGCCGTCGATGTCGGGCAGTTCGAGGCTGAGCAGGATCAGGTCGGCGACCCGGTGCAGCTTCAGGGCCGCGGAACCGGTCTCGACGCTGCGGGCTGCGTAGCCCTGGCGACGCAGGTCGTGGACGGTGGACTCGGCCGCGCCGGCGCGCTCACCCACTACGAGGACGTTGACCATGCGACTCACTGACTCCCTGGGGATGTGGAACGACGATGAACCGACCTCGGTGAGTGATCGACAGGCCCGGTCGACGCACGACCGGGCCGGGTCGGCCGTCGCCCCGGTGTGCCGGGCGGCCTGGCCGCCCGCCGTTCACGCGCTCGCGCGCATCGGCACGGGCTCCCCGGCCGTGGCCCCGGCCAGCCGGTCGTAGGTGTAGGCGGCGGAGACCAGGGTCATGTGGTGGTGCCAGCCCGGGAAGGAACGGCCCTCGAAGTCGAGCATTCCGTAGTCGCGTTCCAGCCTGGCCAGCGCGGAGTGCGCCCCGTACTGGAGCCGGACGAGGTCGCCCAGTTGCTCGGGGCGCCGGTCGGTCAGGTTGGTCAGCCACACCCTCGGACGGCTGCCCTCGACCGGATGCACCTCCGTGAACAGGCGGAACACCTGGCGGGTGCCGGGCAGCCGCACCAGCGCGGACCGGGTGTGGGCGGGCCGTAACCGGGCGGGATCGCCGACGTGTACGGCGAGGGCGCTGCGGACGCTGCGCCGGTACAGGAAGTCCCGGGCGCCGAGGACCCCGGCCGGTCGGCCGGGTTCGCCGGAGGCGGCCGGCCCGGTGCACGGGGCCGCGTCGGCGGGCAGCACCCGCAGCCCGGCCGGGACCGCGACGACGAAGTCGAGCCCGCGCCGGCCGAGCACCATGGCCAGCGAGCCCGCGTCGGGGCCGTCGCCGAGGTCGGCCACGACCGGGACGCGCGGCCCGGCCGCGACCGCTGCCTCCGCCAGGGACAACGCGTGCGCCCACAGCGGCTGGTGGCACACGGGGTCCGGGATCCGGGCGCGCCCCCGCAGCCGCGGATCCTCCAGCCACCGCCCCGGCAGCAGCAGGCTCCAGTCGACGGGCAGGCCCTCGCCGTCCGACGACGCGAACACCCCGAGGCCGAGCTGGCAGTTGACGGTCCGTCCGCGTTCCGGCACGAAGCGGCGGTGCACCCCGCAGCTCATCTCGCCGCGTTTGGGCAGCACGGCCGTGCGCAGCGTCCAGGCGCGCACGGTGACACGTTCCCGCGCCCAGCGCCGCAGCTCGTGCCTGACCGGATTCCAGTCCCAGGGACTGGCGTTGACGAACTGGTGCAGCGATTGCGGGGCGGTCGGCGAGGCGGAGACGGCAGCGGCCAGGTGCCGGATCGACTTGCGTCCCTGCGCCGCGAGCAGGCCCTGGAGATAGCTCCGGGCCCAGCGGCGCTGGTCCGCACGGGGCAGATGACCGAACAGGACCTCCGCGAAGGCGGCGACCGGTTCAGGGGATGCCGTCACCTTCGCATCCCGGGTCGTGGGTTCCTCCGTCATCATGCGTTCCTCCCTGGCATGGCCGTTCGCCCGACCGGGCCGACGGGGCGTGGCGCAGGCGTCATCACGCCTTCAAAATCATAACGAACGCTCTCTTTGTTATTCTTGTAGCTGTCACCACCTTTGCCAAGTCGGCCGGTGACCTGAGGAGTTGGGGAGGGCCTGTCCGGGGGAGCCCTCTCGTGCGATGCGCGCGGCCGGCGCGGACATGGCTGGAATGTTCGCTTCCACTCGATGTTGATGTTGTGCATGAGCTAATCAGCGGCAGGAATCGCGCGAACGGGACGCATGAGTGATCGAAGGGGATACGAGCTCAGGTACGTCTGTGCGATCGACGGGGTCCGCGTTGTGGACAGGCCGCGGAAACGGGAAGGAACGCCGGCGTTCGGTGAGTTGGACGGGTGCGACAGGGCCGCGCGCCGTTCATCCGGAACGCATACCCGGTGCGACCGTCCGGCCTTCGACGGGCCCCTGTACGACCTCCCCCGCCGGGTGGACTTCTGGAGACGGACCATGGTGAAACAGGAGAGAGCCGCGCGCACCCGGGAGACCTTGATGCAGGCTGCCGCGGAGGCGTTCGACCGCGACGGTTACCGCACCACGACACTGTCCCGGGTCAGCAAGGCGGCCGGCATCTCCATCGGCGCCCTGACCTTCCACTTCCCGGCGAAGGACGACCTGGCCGACGCGGTCCAGGTGCGCGGGGGCTCGATCACCCGGGACGTGGTGGGCAGGGTGACCGCCGATCCCGAACGGCCCCTGCACTCCGTGGTCGACCTGACCCTGGAACTCGCCCGGCTGCTGGAGAAGGAGGCGCTGGTGCGCGCGGCCGCCCGGCTGAGCCGCGAACGGCAGATCGGTTCGGCCGACTGGCCCTCGACCTGGCTGCCCACGGTGGAGCGCCTGCTGCGGACGGCGACGGAGCGTGAACTGCGGCCCGGCATCGATCCGGCCGCGGTGCGGGCCCTCGTCGTCCATCTGCTCACCGGCGCCGAGGCACAGTTGCGCTGCACCCGGGCCGCCAGGAAGGAGCGGGAGAGCGTGGAGTCCCAACTGACCGCGATCTGGCATGTGGTACTGCGCGGGATCGCGGCCGACGGCACGTACCCGGCCGACGACATCGGCCACGGGCGACCCCAGGACGACCCCGCGGGCCGCCAGGGCTTGTGACGCGGTCGGCCGTACGGGGCGACGCGCGCGGCCGTCGTCCCGTACGCACGACTGAGGCCGGTGCTCTCGGGGAGCACCGGCCTCTTTGCGCAGGTGGGCACGGCCGCGGCGTCAGCCCCGGCGCCGTGGCCGTGCCCGAGGGGGGCCGTCCCGCCGGGGGACGTACGGGACGGCCGTTCAGGGAGCCGGGACGGTCAGGCGGCGTCCGCGGCGAGCGCCTCCGTCCGCCGGGCGAGCCGCCGCAGCAGCGCGTGGTCGTCCTCGACGGGACGGCAGTCCACGGTGCGCAGCGCCCACCAGGCACCGGCCAGGTTGGAGGTCAGCAGCACCCGGTCGTCCTGCCGGGCGAGTTCGTCCAGCGCGGCGAGGGTGTACATGCCCGTGCCGGTGAACAGCAGCGCCGCGTCGTCCGGGACGTCGTGGCCGCGCACCCGCTCCAGGATGGTCTCCGTCGTCACCTCGTACGGGTTGAAATGGTCACCGGCCGGTACCGGCACGGTCCGTACGACGGTGAGGCCGGCCTGCTCCCAGAAGGTCCGCGAGGCGTCGGTCAGCCACGGTTCGTACGGCGACACCAGGACCAGCCGGGTCAGGTCCAGGGCCTCGCACGCGGCCAGGATGGCCTGGGTGGAGGACTGCACCGGATAGCCGGCGCGTTCGCCCAGTTCCGCGCAGAACCGGCGGTCGCCGTCGGGCCCCAGCAGGTAGTGGGAGGCGCTGCACGCCACGAGCGCGGCGTCCAGCCGCATCTCCCCGAAGCTGTCCAGCGTCCGGGGCAGCACCGCGTTGTAGGTCTCCAGCATCTCCCGCAGCGCCATCCCCGGGGTGACCGGGAAACGCGTCGCGAAGACGTGCATCCGGTCGCCGACCAGGCTGTTGAACTCCGGCTCGGCCGTCGGATTCTCCGGCGGGACGACAACTCCGAGCCGAGGTATGGCGGAATGGGCCATGACGGGATCCCCAATCTCTCGAATCGAACGAGCCCGACCATAATCCGCAGCCGCCGCCGAGGACAGCCCGCGCCGGGTAATTTGGCAGGCCTCTGACCTCTTTCTCCTCTGTCTGTGCTTCCTGACATTCGCTTGACAAAGTCTCGCATATCCCTGACACGGGAATCCTTGACCCCTAATGGGCGGTTCGGAAATCTAAGCGCCAGACGTTCACCGCAGCGCCCGTTTCCGGAATTCCCAAGGAGTGAATGCGATGGCGGTAACAGCGCAACGCGACGGTCTCCCGCCGGGGCTGCCGCACCTGTCCGACGCGACACTGCGAGACTCCGCGCACATGGCCGGCGTGGAGTTCGGCCCCAAGGATGCCACGGTCATCGCCGACCTGCTGGTGCGGACCGGCGTGGAACTGGTCGAGGTGGGCATGATCTCCGGCCCCTCGCCCAAGGACGCGGACCTGATCCTCGCCACCCACGAGTCCATCGGCCCGGAACGCAGCATGTCCCTGGTCGTGGTGCGGGACCGTCAGCAGGTGCGGGGCGCGCTGGACGAGGCGCGGCGCCTGGGCGTGACGCACGTGATGTTCTCGATCCCCACCTCCGAGGAGCACGCCCGGCTGAAGCTGGGCACGCCGAGCGCCAAGTACCTGCACAACGTGGCGCGCGCGGCAATCGAACTGGCCAAGGAGCACGGCTTCCACGTCACGTTCAGCGGCGAGGACGGCGCCCGCACCCCCAGGGAACGGCTGGTGCCGTACGTCACGGCGGGCTTCGCCGCCGGGGCCGACCGGTTCCGGCTCGCGGAGACCGTCGCCTGTCTCTCACCGTGGCAGATGGAGGAGAAGATCGCCGATCTCACGGCCATCGACGGCTCCGAGATCGAGATCCACTCGCACAACATGCTGGGCATGGCCGTCGCCAACTCGCTGGCCGCGGTGCGGGCCGGCGCCGAGTGGATCTCGGCGACGGTGGGCGGCATCGGCGAGCGGGGCGGCAACGCTCCCCTGGCCGAGCTGCTGACCTCGCTGCGCGTGGTGCACGGCGACACCCGCTTCGACCTGAGCCACCTCACCGAGCTGTCCGCCGTGGCGCTGGCCGGGTCGGGGCTCGGCGAGGCCTTCCAGTCGGGCCCCACCACCTCGCACGCCTTCGCCTACGAACTGCCGGGGCAGCTCAGCAACCCCGAGGCGTACGAGACGCTGCCCGCCGAACTCGTCGGCAACCAGCGGGAGTTGCGGGTCAGGTCACGGCTGACGCCGGCGCTGGTGCGCTGGGCGCTCGCCGACGAGGCCGAGGGGCTCGACATCGACGCGCTCATCGCCTGGCTGACGCCTCGTCAGGGGGAGCGGGGCAATCCGCTGCTCGACCGGGAGGCCCTGCGCGCCCGCGCCGAGGAGTTCCGGTCCGCCGGCCGCTGACGGACGAGCCGATTCCCGGGCCGTCCGGGCCCGGCCAACCACCCCAAGGAGAGGCAGAGATGTCCACCACCATGCTGACCGGCGCTTGCCCGGAGTGCGAGACCGACCTGACGACGCCGCCGATGGTCAAGGGAGAGACCATCGCCTGCCCCGAGTGCATGCTGACGCTCCGGGTCGAGGACGTCCAGGACTCCCGGCTCTCCCTCCAGATGGTCGAGGTGCAGCTCCGTGACTGGGGCCAGTGAGCGCGCGAGCGCGGGGAGGGAGTGACCTTCATGGGCGGCAACATCGCCATCGTCTCGGACCGGATCGCCTGGGAGGAAAGGGAGTTGATCCGCTCGGCGGACGCCTTCGGTCTGCACATCGAGTGGGTCGACGACGGGGCGCTGTGCCTCGGTGACCCGGACGCCGCGTCCCTCGCCGACTACGACGCCGTACTCGTGCGCAGCCGCAGCTACACCCGGGGCGGCCTGCTGGCGAACATCGCCGAGGCTTCCCGGATACCCACCCTCAACTCGGCCGCGGCGATCAACGCCTGCGAGAACAAGCTGGTCCTGCGGGACCTGCTGCGCACCGCCGGCCTGCCCGTCCCCGACTTCCGGCTGGTGCTGTCCCGCCGGGACTTCGAGAAGGCGCTGCGGGAGCTGCCGCTGCCGCTGGTCCTCAAGCCGGTCTTCGGGGGCATGGGCAAGCGCGTGACGCTGCTGCGGGACGCGGACACGGCACAGTCGGTGTACGACTACGTCGAAGACCTCGGGCACGCCTTCGAGCAGGCCTGCCTGGTGGAGCCGTACCTGGAGGGCGGCTCGGTGCGCTGCCTCGTGGTCGGCCGGGAACTGGTCGCCGCGGCCCGGTTCACCAGCGGCGGCACGGACTGGCGCAACAACGCGGCGCTCGGCAACCGCACGGAGTCGGTGGCGCACGATCCCGAGGTCGCCAAGCTCGTCGACGGCGTCGTGGACGTCCTCGGCCCCGGCATCTACGGCATCGACCTGTTCGGGACGCCGTCCGGCTTCGTCGTCAACGAGGTCAACCACGCGCCCGGCTTCCGGGGCGTGGCCTCGGTGACGGGCGCCGACATCCCCTCGGCGGTGGCCCGTTACGTACGGGAGGTCGTCGGATGATCCGCGTCGGTGTCGTCGGCGCCTCCGGACTGGCCGGCGGGGAACTCATCCGGCTGGTCAGCCAGCACCCGGAACTCGAACTGACGTTCCTGGGCGGCTCTTCCAGCGTCGGACGGCGCCCGTCCGAGCTGCATCCGGGTCTCCGGCTGGACCTCGGCCTGACCGTGGAACCGGTCACCACCGACCTCTCCGGCCGGTGCGACGCGGTGTTCCTGGCGACGCCCGCGCCGGTCTCGGCCGAGCTGGCCGAGCGGCTGGCCGACCAGGTGCCCTGCGTCCTCGACCTCAGCGGCGCCTTCCGGATCCGTACCCCCGAGCTGCACGAGCGGTGGTACCCCAAGGTCCGGCGGCGCACCGAGCTGGCCGACCGGTTCGTCTACGGCGTCCCGGAGCTGGTCGGCGAGGAACTGGTCGGCGCCCCGCTGATCTCGCTGCCCGGCTGCTACGCCACCGCCATCACGCTGGGGCTCGCCCCGCTGGTCCTCGGGCTCGGGCTGGACATCAGGACGGTGGTGGTGGACGGCAAGAGCGGCTCCAGCGGTGGCGGACTCCAGCTACGCACCCCGGACCTGCATCCGCTGCGCAGCGGGGCCATCGCGCCGTACGCCCCCACGGGGCACCGCCACGCGGCCGAGGTAGGCGACTTCTTCGGGCGCGGCAAGCCGGGCACGATCGGCTCGCTGAGCATGTCGGCCTACGGGGTGTCGCACGTGCGCGGTCTGATGGCCAGTTCCTATGTGTTCACCGACCAGGAGGTGGACGCCCGGCAGCTCCAGCGGGCGTACCTGCGCTTCTACAAGGGGCGCCCGTTCGTCAGGGTCCGCAGGCACACCGAGACGCTGATCCCGGTGCCGGACCCGCAGGCGGTCCTGGGGTCCAACTTCTGCGACGTGACCGCGCTGCACGACCCCGAGGGCGGGCGCGTCGTCGTCCTCGCGGCGCTGGACAACCTGGTCAAGGGCGCGGCCGGGCAGGCGGTGCAGGCACTCAACCTGCGGTTCTCGCTGCCGGAGGAGACGGGGCTGGCCATGCAGCCGGTGATGCCGGCATGAGCGGGCCCACTCCCACGGTCGTGAAGCTGGGCGGCAGTTGCCTGGAGGGGCTGACGGACGCCTGGTGGGACGACCTGGCCGAGCACGGCCGGGAGCGTCCGCTGGTCCTGGTGCACGGCTGGTCCAAGCCGCTGAAGCGGCTGCACCCCCGGTACACCGAGCCCTCGGCGGTGCTGCGTGACCGCTACGGCAACCAGAGCCGCTGGACGACCCCCGAGGTGATCGATGACATCAAGGCAGTCAGCGCGGAGCTCGGCGCGGAGGTCGTCCGACGGCTGGCGAGCCGCGGTGTCTCCGCGTCCCGGCTGGTCGGCAGCGAGGGGCTGGTCCGCGCCGGTGAGGGCGAACGCTGGTGGTGGCGCGACAAGCAACTGGTCGAGCTGGACAACCTGGTGGGACCTATCACCGGGGTGGACGCGGGCCTCCTCCGGCACGCCCGGCCCGGGCACAGCGTCCTGGTCACGCCGCTCGCCCGCAACCCCGCGGGCCAGGAGGTGAACACCGACGCCGACCGGGCCGCCGCGGCCGTCGCGGGCGGCGCCGGTGCGGCGGCCCTGGTCCTGGTCACGGACGTCGAGCACCTGCTGGTCGACGGCGAGCCGGTGCGGCACATCACCGCCGAGGCCGCCGCGGCCTTCCGCGACCGCGGGGCCACGGGCGGCATGCGCAAGAAGCTCCGGGCCGCCGGTGAGGCGCTGGAGCGGGGCGTCGGCCGGGTGGTCATCGGCAGCGCGCCGCTCGCGGACCTCCTCGCCGGGCGCACCGGCACGGTCGTCACCCGGTCATGATCCCGAGCGGAGAGGAGCGGAACTCGTGGCCACATCCCGGGTTCTGGTGGTGAACAACGGGACGCTGTCCCTGAAGCAACTGCGCGCGCGGTTCGAGGAACTGGGCTCCGAGACGGACACGGTCGACGCCACCTCGGTGCCGGGCCGGCTGGACGGGCGCTATCAGGCGATCGTCCTCAGCGGGACCAAGGTGCGGGCCTACGACCGCGACCACTACCGGCCGCTCGTCGACCTCGTCATGAACGCCGGTGTGCCCGTCCTCGGGATCTGCGGCGGCATGCAGATCATCGCCGTCGCCCACGGCGGCGAACTGGCCGAGGGGCCCCAGCGGGTCGGCGGGTACGAGGTGGGGGTCGACAAGGAAGAGCCCCTGTTCTCCTACGTGAAACCGACCGTCACCGTGTTCCACCGGCACACGCTCTATCTGCGCGCGGCGCCCGAGGGATTCCGGTCGATCGGGCGCTCGGAGCACGCCCCGGTGGAATTCCTGCGGTCGGCGGACGGCCGGATCCTCGGCTCGCAGGCGCATCTCGAATTCCGTACGGACGGCCGCGAGATCCTGCGCGGATTCGCCGATCTGTACCGCTGAGCGGTGCGCCGGCTCCGACTGACCCACCGCCTGACTCACCGCATGATCCATCGCCCCATCCATTGCCTGATCTTCATTGCCTGATCCGACGCCGGATTCATCGCCGGATTCATCGCCTGATTCATCCGATCGATCGTGAGGTTCGCGAAATGAGCGTTCAAGACGAGGGCCTGGAGGCCGGAGAACCCGCCTTCACCGTGTCCCTGAACGGCAGCGGTGGCCCGCTCAAGGGCTGGGTCGTGGTCGACACCCTGGTCGACTCGCTGGCCATGGGCGGCACCCGGATGACGCCCGACGTGACCGAGGAGGAGGTGCGCGCCCTGGCCCGCGGGATGACGCACAAGCTCACCCTGGTGGGCCTGCCGATCGGCGGCGCCAAGGCGGGCATCGTCTCCGACGGCACGGCGCGGGAGGAGACCCTGCGCACCTTCGGCCGTACCGTCGCGCCGCTCCTGCACGGCGGTCTCCACCTCGGCTGCGACCTCGGCGTCACGCCGGCCGACCGGGCGGTGTTCTTCGCCGAGGCGGGCTACGACCCGCGCCGCAAGAACCGTGCCGTCGACATGCCCTACGACTGGCGCACCTACTACGAGCCGCTGGTGGACTGCACCGGTCACGGGGTGGGCGTCGCCGCTCTCGCCGCGCTGGAGCAGCTGCACGGCGCCACCGGCTCGCGCCGCGTGGTCATCCAGGGCTTCGGCACCGTCGGCCGGGCCGTGGCGCGCTTCCTGGAGGCGCGCGGCCACCGGATCGTCGGGGTGGCGGACATCGAGGGCACCATCAGCGCCGAGCGGCTGCCCGCCGACGACCTGATCGCCCTGACCGACAGCTTCGGGCGGATCGACCGCTCCCGGCTGCCGCAGGAGGTCACCGTCTCCCAGGAGCCGGAGGCATGGCTCGACGTGGACGCCGACGTGCTGGTGCTCGCGGCCAACCACAACGCCGTCAACTCCGCCAACGTGCACCGCCTGCGCGCGGGTCTGGTGGTCGAGGGCGGCAACATCACGGTCAGCCCCGAGGCGAAGCTGAAGATGGCCGTGGCCGGTACGACGCTGGTGCCCGACGTCGTGGCCAACGTGGGCGGCGCCGCCGCCGCCGGGCTCGCCCTGGCCCGGATCGTGCCGTTCGAACTGCCGGGTGACGCGCGCAAGGACTGGGTCTTCGACTGGGTCGCCACCCGGGTCCGGAACAACACCCGCGACCTGCTGGAGATCGCCGCCGAGAGGCCGCAGAGCGACCCCCTGCCGACACTCGTGTCCGCCCGCCGGAAGGAGCACCGATGACCGAGGCCCCGGTACGGCCGCGGCCGCTGGAGACCGTCTCGATCACCAGCCCGCTGCCCCACGACCGTCCGGCCCGTGAGGCCCTGTACCGCCAGCGCGGCTGGTGGCGGGACCAGACGTTCCTCGACGATCTGCGCCGGCAGGCGCGGCTGCGTCCGCACAAGCTGGCCATCGCGGCCCGCCGGATCGCGCATGCCCGCACCGACACCCTGGACTACTCCGATCTGTCCCGGCTGACCGACCGGTTCGCCGGCGCGCTGGTCGAACTGGGCGTCAAGCGCGGTGACTTCGTGGCGGTGCAGTTGCCCAACCGGTGGGAGATGGTGCCGCTGATCTACGCCTGCATCCGGGTCGGCGCGGTGATCTGCCCGATCTCCCCGGTCTGTCCCGAGGAGGAGCTGCGCCACCGGCTCGGGCTGACCGAGGCCCGGGTGTGCGTGACGGTGCCCGAGTGGGACGGCGTTCCGCTGGCGAAGGTGGTCACCGGGCTGCGCGACGAGCTGACCAGTCTCCAGCACGTGCTGGTGCTGGGCGGCCGGGCGCCCGAGGGTGCCCAGGACTTCCACGAGCACTTCGTGGCCAGGGCCTGGGAGGACGTGCACGGCGACGAGGAGATGGCCGGGCGCACGCTGGCCCCCGACGACCCGTTCGTGGTGCTGTTCACCTCGGGCACCACGGGCGAGTCCAAGGGCGTGCTGCACAGCCAGAACACCGTGCACGCGGCCGTCCGCGGGTACGCCGACACGTTCCTGCTGGACGACACCCTGGTGGCGGTGGTGACCACTCCCCTGGTCCACTACTCGGGGTTCGCCCAGGGCATCCTCGCCGGGGTGATGCTGGGCGGGACCATCGTCTTCCAGGACATCCGCAAGAACGACGCGGTGCTCGACCTGGTGGAACGCTACCGGGGCACGCTGGTGTACGGGCCGCCCCCCACGCTGACCGACATCGCCGAGTCCCAGCGCCAGGACCCGCGCGACGTGAGCAGCCTGCGCCATGTGGTGACCGGTTCGGCGCCGGTGCTCCAGCCGCTGGTCGACGAGTTGCGCGCGACGCTCGGGGCGCGCACCTACTCGCTGTGGGGCATGTCGGAGAACGGCCCGGTGACCATCACGCGGCTCGACTACAACCAGGACTGGGCCGCGCACAGCAATGGACGTCCGATCGACGCCATGGAGATCCGCATCGACAAGTGCCTCAACCCGGACGAGCGGGCGCCCGTCGGGCGGCTGCGGGTGCGCGGCGCGTCGCAGGCGCTGACGTACTACCGGCGCGACGCCGTCTTCGAGGAGCAGATGATCGACGACGGCTGGTTCGACACCGGTGACGTGGCGCGTGACGACGGCCGGGGCGGCATCCGGGTGCTGTGCCGCGCGAAGGACGCGATCATGCGGGACGGCATGGTCGTGCCCATGGCCGAGCTGGAGTCGATCATCGCCCGGCACCCGAAGGTGTCCGAGGTCGCGGTGGTCGGACCGGGCGGCACGGTGTCCGACCCGATCCTGGCGGTGATCGTGCTCAGCGGCGACGAGGTGCCCTCGCTGGAGGAGATCCGCGAGCACGTCCGCGCCGCCGGCCAGGACGAGCGGTTCCTGCCCGACCGGCTGGAGGCGATCCCCTTCCTGCCCAAGACCCTCACCGGCAAGATCCGCAAGGCCGAACTGCGGGCCCGGTTCGGTCCGGCGTAACCCCGCCCGAGCCCCCTGTTCCGGGCCCGCGCCGCCAACTCCCTGCGCCAGGACGCCGTGTCCGGGTGCGCGCGGGCCCCACCGGGGGCCGGCCGGTGCGCGACGCCGGCCGGCCCCCCGGTCCACGCTCATGCCTTTTCCACTCATGGGAGTCAGTCATGCCCGAACCCGCTCCGGTGACCATGTCGGCCACGCTCGCCGCCGACGAGGCACTCGCCCGCAGGCGGCTGGCCGGTGAGCAGGTGATCTCCATGGCCAGCGGCGAGATCGGGCTCCCGGTGCTGCCCGTCCTCAGGGAGCGGCTGGCCGCCGCCGCGCACCACAACGCCTACGGCCCGGTCGCGGGCAGCGCCGCCCTGCGCACCGCCGTCGCCGGCTACTGGGGACGGCGCGGACTTCCCACCGATCCGGACGACGTCGTCGCCGGGCCCGGCAGCAAGCCGCTGCTCTTCGGGCTGCTCCTGGCCGTCGGCGGTGACGTGGTCGTCCCGGCACCGAGCTGGGTCAGCTACGCGGCGCAGGCCGAACTCATAGGCGTACAACCGTTGTTCGTCCCCGTGCTGCCGGGCCAGGGCGGGGTCCCCGATCCGGACCGGCTGCGGGAGCGGGTCGCCGCGGCCAGGGCCGCCGGGCGGGACCCGAGGTCCGTCGTGGTCACCGTGCCGGACAACCCGACCGGCACCGTGGCCGAGCCCGGCACCGTACGGCGGCTGGCCGAGGCGGCCCGGGAGCTCGGCCTGGTCGTCATCTCCGACGAGATCTACTGCGACCTGGTGTTCGACCCGAAGACCCCCGCGGTCTCCCCGGCGGTGTACGCCCCCGAACGCACCGTCGTCACCACCGGTCTGACCAAGAACCTGGCGCTGGGTGGCTGGCGCATCGGGGTGGCCCGGCTCCCCGAGGGCGGGCTCGGCGGGGCGCTGCGCGGCCGGCTGACCGGCATCGCCAGCCAGATCTGGTCCAGTCCCACCGCGCCCGTGCAGGAGGCCGCCGCCTACGCGTTCGGTGAACCGCCCGAGGTCGTACGGCACATGGACGCGGCCCGTGGGCTGCACGCGGCGGTGGCGCGCGCCGTGGCGGACCGCTTCACGGCCGTCGGGGCCCACCTCGCCCCCGTGCGCGCGACCTGCTACCTGTACCCCGACTTCGAGCCGCTGCGCGAGCACCTGGCGGCCGCCCACGGCGTGCGCACCGGCGCCGGACTGGCGGCGCTGCTCGGCGAGCGGTACGGCCTGGGCGTCCTGCCCGCGAGCGCGTTCGGCGACGACGCGGGTGCCCTGCGGCTGCGCGCGGCCACCAGCCGGCTCTACGGCGAGAGCGACGAGCGGCGCTTCGCGGCGCTGTCCGCCCCGGACCCCCTCGAACTGCCGTGGATCCGCGCCGACGTGGACCGCGTCGGGGCGGCGCTGGCCGACCTGGCCGGTGACCGCGCGGGCGGACGGGAATCGAACCCGCCTGCCGCGTAGCCCTTTCTGATCCTCCGTCATCTCTTCTCCGAGTCACCCCTTTGGGAGGGACCGTCATGCACGTCATCTTCGAGACCGAGTACCACGGCGAGCGTCATGTGGGCCTCGGCACCCCGGCACCGGGTGAGACGCTGACTCTCTACCGGGTCACCGGCCGGTCGCCGGCCGCGGAGTTCGCCTCGGGCGCCGACGCGGACGCGGTGGTGGACGCCGTCACCGGCGGGGCCGAGCCCGTCACCGTCGCCGCCGACGACCCCGGGCTGCGCCTGCTGCCGCCGCTGCTGCCCACGGCCACCCAGAATGCCCTGGTCAGCGGCTTCATGGGGACCCACCGCTCCAAGTTCGACTCGGCGCCCAGCGACGATCAGGAGTTCGTGCCGCCCAACTGGTTCTTCAAGGGCCTCGGTTCCTGGCTGCGGCTGCCCGGCGAGACGCTCGTGGTCCCCGAGAACCCGGTCGCGCTGATCGAGGAGCCCGAGGTCGTGCTCGTCTACGTCAACGACGAGACGGGCACCCCCCACTACGCCGGCTACACCTTCGGCAACGACCTGTGCGACATCGGGCTGCACCGGATGAACCCGGGCTGGAACCCGTACTGCAAGCTGTGCGACACCGCGATCGCGCCCTGGCTCTTCCTGGGCGAGCCGCCGGCGACGGTGAGCGGGCGGGTCACCATCACCCGGGACGACGTGCCCGCCTGGGAGGGCCGGTTCGACTGCGGCGGGGACGCGCTGTACTTCAAGGTCCAGGACATGACCGACAACCTGTTCGACTATCCCGCGCTGCGCCGCCCGGGACTGGTCAACTACGTGCTGCTGGGCGCCGACAAGGCCAGCTTCCACGACGGCTTCCGGATCGCCGACGGGGACCGGGTCACGATCGACGTGAAGAGCCACAACGTCGCCTTCGGCAATGACATCCGCTTCGGCGGCACCGTATGAGCGGTGCCGAGGAGCCGTACGACCTGCTGGTGCACCGGATGACCTGGGAGGCCGAGGACGTCCTGTCCCTGGAGCTGGTCGATCCCCGGGGCAAGCCGCTGCCCTCCTGGACGGCCGGGGCGCACATCGATCTGCACCTCGACGGGATGGTCCGCCAGTACAGCCTGTGCGGAGACCCGGACGACCCGGGCCGGTACCGGGTGGCCATCCTCAAGGACCCGGCGTCGCGCGGCGGTTCGGCTTACGCGCACACCACGCTGCGGCCCGGGGCGAGCGTCACCGTGCGCGGTCCGCGCAACCACTTCGAGCTGGCCGACGCCGACGACTACCTCTTCGTCGCCGGCGGCATCGGGGTGACGCCGCTGCTCGCCCACGCCCGCGAGGCCGGGGCCCGCGGCCGGCGCTGGCGGTTCTGCTACGCCGGCCGCGGCCGCGCCTCGATGGCCTTCGCCGACGAGCTGGACCGACTCGCCACGGCCGAGCGGGTGGTGACGCTCCAGCCGAAGGACGAGCGCGGCCGGCTGGACCTCGACCGCGTGCTGGCCGAGGCCCCGGCGGGCGCCCTGGTGTACTGCTGCGGGCCCGAACGGCTGCTGGACGCCGTGGAGTCCGCGTGCGACCGGCTCGGCATGCGCGACCGGCTCCGCGTCGAGCGCTTCGCGACGACCGCCACCGCGCCGCCGGAGGGCGAGACGTCCTTCGAGGTGGAGTGCGTCCAGTCCGGGATGACCGTCGTGGTGGGCCCCGACGAGTCGATCGTCGACGTGCTGGAGGACGCCGGTGTGCTGGTGGACGCCTCCTGCCGGGACGGGGTCTGCGGCACCTGCGAGACCCCGGTGCTCGACGGGGTGCCCGACCACCGGGACGTCGTCCTCACCGACGCGGAACGGGACTCCAACGCCACCGTGCTGATCTGCGTCTCGCGCTGCCGCTCGCCCCGTCTCGTGCTCGACCTGTGACGCCTCGAAGACCCTCCCAAGGAGTGAGCGATCCATGACCACCGAGCACTTCGCCGAAGAGGCCGCCCCCGGGCCGCCGGTCGCCGTGGCCCCGCCGGCGGCCGGTCCGAAGAGACCGGCCGCCCCGTCCGCGGCCGACAAGTCGCAGCTCGCCCGCCTGCCCACCCTCACCGGGTTGCGCGCCCCGGTGGCGGTGGCCGTCTTCCTCTTCCACTCCGCGCTGATGTTCCCCGCCCTGCGGCTGTTCGCCGACGACTCGCTGGAGCACCGGTTCTACCGAGCCGTCGAGCAGGTCGGCGGCCTGACCATGCCCTTCTGGTTCATCCTCAGCGGCTTCATCCTGGTCTACTCCTACCGGGGCACCCAGTCCGCGGGGGCCTGGTGGCGCCGGCGCTACGTCAAGATCGTGCCGCCGTACATCGTGGGCTGGATCCTGGCGCGGGTGCTGGTGGAGGGCGTCGACGGGGCCACCACACCGCTCCAGGACGTGCTGAGCTTCTTCATGCTCCAGTCGTGGTCGCCGGACGTGCCGACCAACTTCGCGGTGAACAACGTCGGTTGGTCGCTGTCCACCGAGGCGTTCTTCTACCTCGCGTTCCCGGCGCTGTTCCCGCTCCTGCGGCGCATCCCCGCGCACCGGCTGAAGTACTGGATCGGCGGTGTCCTCGCGGCGATCTGCGTGGTGCCGCTGCTCACCTACGCCCTCATCCCGGTGGGCACGGCCGTCGTGCCCAACGAACCGTCGGACTCGGCCAACTACTTCTGGTTCGCCTACATCTTCCCGCCCGCCCGGCTGCTGGACTTCGTCCTGGGCATGCTGGTGGCGCGCGCCGTGCTGCTCGGCCGGTGGCGCAACATCGGCATGGTCTGGGCCGGGGTGCTGCTCGCCGTCTCGTACGTCGTGGCGCTCAACCTGCCGCTGATATGGGGCCTGCGCGTGGCCTGCGTGATCCCGGCGGCGCTGCTGATCGCGGCGGGCGCGCTGGCCGACCGGGAGGGGCGGTACAGCGTCTTCCGCAACCGGGCGCTGGTCTGGCTCGGCGACGTCTCCTTCGCCTTCTACCTGGTGCACTACACGGTGCTGGAGTACACCCGCAAACTCCTCGGACACCGGCTGTTCGCCACCCCGACCGGCATCGCGCTGATGGTCGGGGAGTTCCTGGTCTCGCTGCTGCTGGCGTGGGCGCTGTACGCGCTCGTCGAGCGGCCGGTCACCCGGCGTTTCTCCCGGCCGCGCCGGGCGCACGCCTGACCGGGACACCACCTTGTGTGACCCAGGTCACACATCCAATGGGAAGGGCGGCCTCCCCGCGCCCAGTTGGAGCTCAACGCACATCCGTCAGCCCCTAGGAGGGTTTCGTGACAACAGCAACTCCCGCCCGGAGAGCGGGACTTGTGATGTTCCTGCTTGCCTTCTCGCAGGTCATCATCTCCGTCGACCTGAACATCGTCTATGTCGCCCTGCCGGACATCGGTCAGGCCCTGCACTTCTCCGCCCAGTCCCTGCAGTGGGTGGTCTCGGCGTACTCCGTGGCCTTCGGCGGCCTGCTGCTGTTCGGCGGCCGCGCGGTCGACCGCCTGGGCGCGCGCCGCCTGTTCATGACCGGGCTGACCTTCTACGCCGTCGCGTCCCTCGTCGGCGGTCTGGCCACCGGCCAGGCCATGCTGATCGGGGCGCGGCTGGTCCAGGGCATGGGCGGGGCGCTCCTCTTCCCGGCCGTGCTCGCGCTGATCGCCACCTCCTTCGAGGGGCAGCAGCGCACCAAGGCGTTCTCGGTGTGGGGCGCGGCCGGCTCCCTGGGGCTCGCGGCCGGCGCGCTGCTCGGCGGCGTGCTGACCGACCTGGCCTCCTGGCGCTGGGTGTTCTTCATCAACATCCCGCTCGCCCTGGTCATCCTCATCCCGGCGCCGAAGGCCATCCGCCGCGACGGTCCGGTCAACACCTCGGGCGGCTTCGACGTGCCCGCCGCGCTGCTGGCCACCATCGGTGTCTCCGCGATCGTGACCGGCCTGGTCACCGGTCCGGACCACGGCTGGACCGGCTCCCTGCCGGTCTCCGCGCTGGCCCTGGGCGTGGTCCTGCTCCTCGCCTTCTTCTTCACCGAGGCGAAGACCCGCAACCCGCTCATGCCGCTGCACCTGCTGCGCAACCGGCCCCTGGTGGTGGCCATGGCGGTGCTGCTGGTCTTCCAGACCGCGCTCGCGGGGGCGTACTACATCTTCACCACCTATGTGCAGCCGGTCCTCGGCTACAGCCCGATCCAGGCCGGTCTCGCCTTCCTGCCGCTCACCCTGTTCTCGATCATCGGATCCGGCCAGCTCGCGCCGAAGTGCATGGAACGCTTCGGTCCGCGCATCACCCTGTTCCTCGGCATGGTCGTGAACGGCATCGGCATCGGGCTTACGGCCGTGGTCATGACCACCGGCGGCTCCTTCTGGGCGCTGCTTCCCGGCTCGCTCGTCTGGGGTGTCGGCGGCGGTCTGGTGTTCGTCTCCGTCTTCGCCACCGCCGGTTCCGGTGTCGCCGCGGAGCAGCAGGGCGTGGCCAGCGCCATGGCGTCCACCGCCCAGCAGGTGGGCGGCGCGGTGGGCCTCGCGGTCCTCGTGGCCGTCGCCAACTCCACGTTCAGCGGCACGTACGCCGACGCGGCCGCCTCCGACGTGGTCAGCGGCCTGCGCCTGGCCGGTCTGATCGGTGCCGGGCTGCTGATCCTGGGCGGGTTCCTCGCCCTGGCCATCAAGAAGCGGCCGGCCGTCACGGCCGTGTCCTCGGCCGAGACGCGGAGCGAGCCGGAGTCCGAGCACGTGCCCGGCTGAGCCGGCCGGTGGACCCGGCCGGTGCCGGCGCGGCCCCCGGGGCCGCCGCTGGCGGGCGCCGTCCGCCCCGGGCGGCGCCTCAGCCATGCCCGCGCCCTCCCGCCCGGCCGCCGCATGCGACCGACCCCGCACAGTCCAGGAGCCGACGAGATGACGGTGAGATCCATGTGCCGGACGACGATGACGGCGACACCCGCCCACCGGAGCGAACCGGGCCACCGCCTGGGCGGCCCGCCGCCTGGCGCGGGCGGTGCCCGGTGCCCGGCACCGGGGAGCGGCCGATGCTGACCGAGTCCGCCCGCTGGCGGGAACGGATCGTCGGGACCTGGCGCGTCGCGCAGGAACTCGACCGGGCGCTGCTGCGCCGGCACGGCATCAGCCTCTCCGGCTTCCTGGCGCTGAGCACGCTCGAACAGGCCGGCACCCGGATGCGGATCAAGGAGCTGGCCGACGCGGTGGCCGGCTCCCCCTCCACCACCAGCCGGCTGCTCGACCGTCTGGAGCGCGACGGGCTGGTGGTGCGCCGGGCGGATCCGCGCGACCGCCGCGCCACCTTCGTGCGGATCACCCTGTCCGGGGCGCAGACGGCCCGCGCGGCCGCGGAGACCTTCGACACCGGCGTGGCCGCCCTCGCGACCGCCTCCTCGTGACCCGGCGCCCCCGCACCATCCTTCACAAGAACAGCGACGACAAAAGGAGAACTCCGCATGCGCGTGGAGATCTGGACCGACATCAACTGCCCCTGGTGCTACCTCGGGCAGGCCCGTTTCGAAAAGGCCCTCGCGGCCTTTCCGCACCGCGCGGACGTGGAGGTGGTGCACCGGTCGTTCCAACTGGACCCGGGCCGGACCAAGGGGGACGCCGAGCCGATCCTCGACGTCCTGATGAAGGGCAAGGGCTGGACCCGGGCGCAGGCCCTGGCCAACGAGGACAACCTGAGCCGGCAGTGCGCCGCCGAGGGCCTCGACTACGTCATGGGCCGTGACCACGGCTACACCTTCGACATGCACCGCCTGCTGCACTTCGCCAAGAAGCAGGACCGCGCGCACGAGCTGGTCCGGCTGCTCTACCACGCGAACTTCGCCGAGAAGCGGTCCGTCTACGACGATGACGAGCGCCTCGTGGAGCTCGCCGTGCGGGCCGGGCTGGACGCCGACGCGGCGCGGGCCGTCCTCGCGGACCCGGCCGCCTACGCCGACGACGTCCGCTCCGACGTCCGCGAGGCCGCGGTGGTCGGCGTGACCGGTGTGCCGTTCTTCGTCCTGGACCGCAAGTACGGCGTCTCCGGGGCGCAGACCACCGAGATGTTCTCGAAGGCCCTGGCCACGGCCTGGGAAAGCCGCCCGACGGCGCGCCGATCTTGAGCTGAATTTCAACTTGCCGAGGTCGGACCGCCGTTCGGTGAATTCCTTGGCCGTGAATTCAGCCGCACCTAGAGTCCTGGTGAGCGAGTTCCGGTGAGTGATTTCCGGTGAACGATTTCCGGTGACTGGAATTCCCACCCGTCCCGATGTGTGCCACGCTAGAGAGGATGAGGCATGTCCACGGAATTGGAAGCCGCGGAGGTTTCCCAGGAAGTCCCGTTTCTCGATGTCCTCGATCCGGCGTTCCGCTTCGACACCCCGGAAGTGCGCCGGGCCCAGGCGGAGCACTGGTACGCACGCACCCCGATCGGGCTGGTGGTGCTGCGCTACGCCGAGGCGCAGGAGCTGGTGCGCGACGCCCGGCTGAAGCACGACGGCCACGGCTTCATGGAGCAGAACGGCATCCTCGACGGGCCCGTGTACGACTGGTTCGTCCCCGGGCTCGTCAACCGCGACGGGTCGGACCACCGCCGGATGCGGGGCCTCGTCAACAAGGCGTTCACCCCGCGCATGGTGGAGGGGCTGCGGCCGCTCATCCGGGAGACCTCCGAGCGGCTCGCCGGCCGGCTGGCCGACGGCGGGGAGTGCGACTTCTTCGAGGAGTTCGCCGACGCGCTGCCGCTCGTGGTGATGACGGAGCTGCTCGGGGTGCCCGCCGAGGACTTCCCCGTCTTCCGCACGTGGAGCAGTGACATCGGCCTGGTCTTCAGTCTGGCCCTCGGCGGTGACATCCCCGCCCGGGTGGAGGCCGCCGTCAGCGGTCTGTACGAGTACGTCGACCGGCTGATGGCCGAGAAGGCCGCGCATCCCGGCGACGACCTCATCTCCGCGCTGGTGGCGGTGCAGCGGGCGGAGGGCACGGTCACCCGGGACGAGTTGCAGAACCTCGTCGTCACCATGGTGTTCGCCGCGCACGACACCACCCGGCTCCAACTGGCCAACGCCATGGTGACGTTCTCCCAGCACCCGGACCAGTGGAGCCTGCTCGGCGGCGATCCCGGGCTGGCGCCGCAGGCCGTGGAGGAGATCATGCGCTGGAACCCGTCGTCCAACGCCGTGTACCGCTACGCGGCCGAGGACATCGAGTTCCGCGGCGAGCGGTTCGCGCGCGGCACCATGTTCATGGTCGGCGTGCAGGCCGCGCACCGCGACGAACGTGCCTTCCCCGGCGGCGAGTCGTTCGACATCACCGTGGCCCGCAAGTCGCCGGTGCTCCAGTTCGGCGGCGGCCCCCACTACTGCCTGGGCGCGCCGCTGGCCCGCATGGAACTCGGCGAGGCGCTGCCCGCGCTGGCCAAGCGCCTCGGTCCGCCGTCCGTCGTCGGCCCGGTGACGTGGCGGCCGGCGATCGGCATCACCGGCCCCAACGAGCTGTCGCTGCGCTTCGGCTGACGGGCCGGGACGGGTCGCGGACTCGGTCACGACCGGCGGATATACCGGGTCATATAGGGGTTGTTGGGGCGCCTCCCGGAGGGCGACCATCGCATCAGCCCCCGTTCGGGGCGATTCCGCCGGATTCCGTGTTCCGTTCACCGGAGGTTGTCACCGTGCCCCAGTTCAAGGCCCTGCTGATCGGCGGCCCGGCCGCCCTGCCGTCCGAAGAGCGCCTGCAGGAGACGTCGTCGCTGACGGAGAAGATCAAGCACCGTTTCGGTGCCGGATACGAACACTTCATCCACGAGGGGGAGTTCAGGACCGTCGACGGCGAGCACCTGGCCGTCTTCCAGTGGACGACCCGTACGGCCATCGCGGAGTAGACCACGCCGCGCACACCGCTCCCGCGGCCCGGGGATTCCCGGGCCGCGGGAGCGTTTTCGCGGGGGTCTCACGCCGCTGCCGGGGCGAGGGAGTCCGCGGCGAGCAGCAGCGCGCCGTCGAGCGAGGACAGCGCGCCGAGGGCCGCCGGGGTCACGGGCACCGCGTCGGCGCCCGGCCGGGCGAGCCGGGCCACCCGCGCGGCGACGGTGGCGGCGAAACCGGGGATGCCGGCGCCGAAACCACCGCCGAGCACGACGCGTTCGGGGTGGGCCAGTTCGCACACCCCGACCACGGCCCGGGCCAGGGCGGCGGCGCTCGCGTCGACGGCGGCGGTCGCCCAGGGTGCCGCGGCCCGGACGCCGTCGGCCAGTTCGGCGAAGCCGACGGGCCGGCCGCGCAGCGCGGTGGCCCGGCGCAGGGTGGCCGGCCCGGAGGCGGCGGCCTGCACACAGCCGGTGCGACCGCAGTCGCACCGCGGCCCGGCCGCGTCCACGACCAGGTGCCCGAGCTCGAACGAGCCCCGGCCGGGGCCCGGCCACAGGCGGCCGTCGTGGACCAGCCCGCCGCCGACGCCGGTCCCCACCCCGACGTAGAGCATGCTCCGGCAGCCCGCCGCACGGGCCTCGGCGAGGCCGGCCAGGTCGCCGTCGTCGGCCCACCCGAGGGGGGTGCCGGGCAGCATCCGGCGCAGCGCGGCCGCCAGGTCCAGCCCTTCCCAGCCCGGCCGTCCCGGCCAGGTGCGCACGCGTCCGGCGGGGTCGCAGGCCACGGGCACCGCCACGCCGACCGCGCCGGGCGGGGCCGGGCGGCGCCGCGCCAGGGCCCGGACCCGTTCGGTGAGCAGGGCCAGGTCGCCGTCGGCGTCGCCCGCCGCGGGCCAGCGGAACGTCTCCCGCGCGTCGCCCGCGCCGTCCCGCACGCGCAGCGCGACCTTGGTGCCGCCGATGTCGATCCCGAGGAGTCCCGGCCGCCCGGCGGGGGACGGGAGGTGAGTGCTGAGTCCGCCCGTCATCGCGGTCAGCTGCCGATGCTCTGCGGGTGGCGGAAGACGTCACCCGGGTCGTAGGCGTGCTTGACGGTGAGCAGCCTCGCGTAGTTGTCCCCGTAGTAGGCCCGCTGCCAGTCCCCCAGACGCGGGTCGGGGAAGTTGACGTACGCCTCCTTGGCGGAGACCTGTTCGAGGATGCCGAAGCCGCGGTCGACCCAGGCCGTCATGTCCGCCTCCTCGTCCTCGGGCGGTGCGGGGTTCTGGGTCATGGCGGCGAACCCGGTCATGAACTGCGCGGTGCGGTGCCAGTAGGCGGTGGCCGTACGGCTGGTCTCGTTCGCGCGGCCGCCGGTCGCGGTGAAGGAGAGCAGCCGGGTCTGGCCCGCCCGGCGGTCGGCGTCGTAGGAGGCCAGCGCGTCCGCGAGGACGGATCCGGTGACCGGGCGGTCGAAGATCCGGGTGCGTTCGCGCAGCAGGCCGTTGCGGGGCAGTTGCCCGTCGGGGTTCTGGCCCGTGAGGTGGCACTCCCTGATGGTGATCTGCCCGCAGCCGTAGATCCGGCGCATCACGTCGCCGTAGGCCAGTTCGCTGACCTCCTGGCGCACCGGCCGGGTGCCCGCCTGGGACGCCAGCTCGGCGAGCCCGGCGACGAGTTCGGCCCGGTCGCCCCAGTAGGCGCCGGTGAGCAGCGCGGACGGCGTGCTGCCGGGGGCCGCGTCGGGCAGGGCGACGAGCAGGGCGGAACCGAGGTCGTGGGGGCTCGCGACGCTCCACCGCTGCCAGGCCTCGATCACCTCCTGCGCCTTGTCCCAGGGCCATTCGGTGTCGAAGTACACGCCGCCGGGCTGGTCGACCGGGACGACCTCGAAGTCGAGGACGATGCCGAAGTTGCCGCCCCCGCCGCCGCGCAGCGCCCAGAACAGCTCGGGCTCGCTGGTCTCGGAGGCCGTCACCAGGCGGCCGTCGGCGAGCAGGACCCGCGCGGAGACGAGCCGGTCGGAGCCCGTGCCGAACTTGCGCGTCTGGTGGCCTATCCCGCCACCGGAGAGAAAGCCGCCGGGCCGCACGGTGGGGCAGGTGCCGGTCACGATCTGGAGGTGCTGCGGCTCCAGGGCGGTGAGGGCGTCGATCGACATCGCGCCGGGGCCCAGATGGACCGTCCGTTCACCGGCCCGGACCTGGTCGAAGGCGGAGACGTCGACGACCAGCCCCTCTCCGGTCGACCAGCCGGCCAGGTTGTGGCCGCCGCTGCGGGTGCGCAGTTCGATCCCCTGCCGGTGGGCGAACTCCAGGCAGGCCCGCACGTCGCCCGGCGTCCGGCAGTAGGCGACCGCCTGCGGGTCGACCGCGCTGAACTCACCGAGATAGACGGTCTTGGCGCTGCCGTAACCGGAGTCGGCGGGACGGACCAGTTCCCCGCCGAGGACGTCGGCCAGCCGTGCCCAGGAGGCGTCGGACGGGCCGTCGGACGCGGCGGACGCGAGGGTCCCGGCGGACGCGGTTCCCACGGCGGCGGCGACCGCGAGACCGCCTGCGGATGTGAGGAATGACCTCCGAGTGGGCATGCTTTCCCCTTTTTGTCGGAACAACAGCGAAAAGGTAATGAGCACGCCTTCCGGCGGAGAACCCCTAACCCTCCCCTGACCTCGGGACACCGACCCCGGAAAACATTCCGGAGAATCCCCGGAAATCCCTCTGGACGGCCCTGGAAAGGGGGCGGTCTGGGGTTGTCCGGCTTCCCCTCCTCTGTCACGTTGACGGTGATGTGATCCGTCCGGGAAAGGACACCCATGCCTTCTCCAACTTCCGTTTCCGACCAGTGGATACGCCGTTATCACCGGGCCGCCGAGGACGCCGTCGAACTCGTGTGCTTTCCGCACGCGGGCGGTTCCGCGCCGTACTTCGCCCCGGTGTCGGCGGCGCTGTCCCCGGCCTTCGAGGTGATGGCCGTGCAGTATCCGGGGCGTCAGGAACGCCGGCACCTCGCCGGCATCGACGACATCCCGGAACTCGCCCGGCAGGCGCACGCGGCGCTGGCCGAGGCCGGTACCGGCGCGCACGGCCGGCCGGTCGCCCTGTTCGGCCACAGCATGGGCGCGCTCGTGGCCTTCGAGGTGGCGCGGCTGATGGAACGGGACGGCGGCGGGCCCGTCGTCCTGTTCGTGTCCGGGCGCCGGGCGCCCAGCCGGGTGCGGGGCGGGGACGTCCCGCACAACGACGCGTCGATCGTCGCGGACATCCGGGCCCTCGGCGGCACCGACGCCCGCGTCCTCTCGGATCCGGAGCTGCTCGGCATGGTGCTGCCCGCGCTGCGCAGCGACTACCGCGCCGTGGCCCGCTACCGGCAGGGCGAGGACGCCCGGATCGGCGCGCCGCTCGTCGTGCTCACCGGGGACGGCGACCCGCACACCAGCCCCGAGGAGGCGGGGGCCTGGCGCGCCCACACCACGGGCCCCTTCGAGGTGCACACCTTCCCCGGCGGCCACTTCTACCTGGAGGACCAGATGCGCCCGGTGCTCGCGACGATCCGCGACGCGGTCGGGCGTCTGGGGCGGGGGGCGCCCGGCGGACCGTACGGCGGATGAGCGCGGGCGCGCCCCGCGGGTGCGGGGCGCGTTCGTCGCACGCCCGAGCGGCGGAGTCCGGCCTGGGGCCGGGCTCCGCCGCTCGGGCGTGCGATCCCTGGGACGCCTCGCTACGAGACCGCCACGTCGGGCTCGGCCGGCGCGTCGGCCTGCGCCCGCTCCGTCTGCTGTCCGGTGGCCCGCAGCATGACGGCACCGATGACCAGGGCGACGGCGACGAAACCGGCCGCCAGCAGGAAGGCCACGTGGTAGCCGCCGACCAGCGCGGACGCCTCGCTGTGCCCCGCGTTCTTCAGGCTGTCGGTGCGGGAGGTGACGAACGCGCTGAGCACGGTGAGGCCGATCGCCCCGCCGATCTGCTGCGTGGTGTTGAACAGGCCGGAGGCGATGCCCGACTCCTCGGGCGTCACGGCGGCCATGCCGAGGCCCATCATGGCGGGCGCCGCCAGGCCGAAGCCGAGCCCCATGACGAGGCTGGCGGGCAGGAAGTCGGCGACGTAGGTGCCGTCCACACGGGCGAAGGAGAGCAGGACGAAGGCGGCCACGATCAGGACGAGCCCGGTGAACAGCATGGGCCGCTGGCCGAACCGGGTGATCAGCCGTGCCGACAGGCCGAGGGAGACCGCCGCGATGACCACCGCGATGGGCACGAAGCCCAGACCGGCCTGGAGCGGGCCGTAGCCGAGCACCCGCTGGACGTACAGGGTGCCGAAGAAGAGCAGGCCGAACATGCCGGCGATCATCATGAACTGGACGATGTTCGCCGCGGTCAGGCTCCGCGAGCCGAAGATCCGCAGCGGCAGCAGGGGCTGGGCCACCGTGGCCTGGCGGACGACGAAGCCGGCCAGCAGCAGGATCGACAGCGGGCCGAGGATCAGCGTCTGCGCGGCCCCCCAGCCGACCCGCTCGGCGTCCACGATGGTGTAGACGAGGAGCATCATGCCGGCCGTGACCAGCAGCGCGCCGAGGAAGTCGGTGCCCTTGCCGAGACCCTGACCGCGCTCCTTCGGGACCGCGCGCAGCCCGGTCAGGACGAGCACGGCGCCGATCGGCGCGTTGATGAAGAAGATCCAGTGCCAGTTGAGGTACTGGGTGAGGACACCGCCGAGCAGCGGTCCCACCGCGCCGCCGCCGGCGGAGGCGAAGCTGTACGCGCCGATCGCCTGGGCCTGCTTGCGGGGCTCCGAGAACATGGTCGCGACCATGCCGAGGATGCAGGCGGACGCGATCGCACCGCCGACACCCTGCACGAAGCGGAATCCGATGAGGGACGCCTCGTTTCCGGCGAAGCCGCACAGCAGGGAGGCCGCGGAGAACAGCGCGATACCGGTCAGGAAGATCGTCTTACGGCCGATCAGGTCACCGAGCCGCCCGGCGAGCAGCAGCAGACCGCCGAAGGGGATGACATACGCGTTCACCACCCAGACGAGGTTCTCGGCGGAGATGCCGAGACCGCGCTGGACGGCCGGCAGTGCCACGTTCACGATGTTCTGGTCGATGACGATCATCATCTGGCCGACGCAGAGCACGGCGATGGTCAGCCAGGGGGAACGGTTTGTTCGGGGGGCGGGCTGGCCCATTTCCGATTCGCCTCCAATAGGGCATTGTTTGTTACAGAAGCCATGATGCGTGCCCCAAGGCAAGTGCGGAAGAAGGCACTTTCCTGTGACACGGGCACATGGATGTTCCTGTCACGGGCACATGAATGTGCCTTTTCAGCGACGGCACAGCTCCGCGGTCAGGCGGGCGATTTCCAGTGCCTGTTCGACGTTGAGCCGGGGGTCGCAGGTGCTTTCGTACCGGCCGCCGAGTTCGTGCTCGGTGACCTCGCCCGGACCGCCCAGGCATTCCGTCACCCGGTCCCCGGTGAACTCCAGGTGCACGCCTCCGGGATGGGTGCCGAGCGCGCGGTGCACCTCGAAGAAGCCTTCGAGTTCGTCGGCGATGTCGTCGACGTGCCGGGTCTTGTAACCGAGGGAGGAGGTACGGGTGTTCCCGTGCATCGGGTCGCAACTCCACACCACCTGGCGTCCGGTGGCGGCGACCCGCTCCACGACCGCGGGCAGCACGTCCCGCACCCGGGCGCTGCCCATCCGGCTGATCAGGGTGAGCCGGCCCGGCTCCGCCCGGGGGTCGAGCCGCTCGGCGTACTCGGCCGCCAGCGCAGGAGTGATGTCCGGACCGAGCTTCACGCCCACCGGGTTGGCGAGCAGCTCGGCGAACGCCACGTGGGCCCCGTCGAGTTGACGGGTGCGCTCGCCGATCCACAGGAAGTGCGCCGAGCCGCCGTACAGTCGCCCGTCGCCCGGATCCACGGCCAGCAGCGGGCGTTCGTAGTCCAGCAGCAACGCCTCGTGGCTGGTGTGGATCCCGCTGAAACGGCCGGTGCGCAGCAGGGCGAGCGTGTCGCGGGCGGTGCGGTACGCCTCGGTCATGCGCACCGGATCCGGGACGCGGGCCTCGGGATCGGGGGCGGCGGAGTTGACGATGTCGCCCCGGTACACCGGCAGGCCGAGGCCGTCCACGCCGTCGGAGCGCGGCTTGGCGTACTGGCCGGCGAGCCGGCCCACCGGTACCACCGGCAGCCCGGAGCCCTCCGCCAGCACGGCCGCCATGCGCAGCAGCGTCACGGCGTTCGCGCCGATGTGCGCCGGTGTGGCACCGGCGAAGGTCTCGGCGCAGTCGCCGCCCTGGAGGAGGAACGCCTCCCCCCGGGCGACCCGCGCCATCCGTGCGCGCAGCCCCCGGATCTCGTCCGGCGTGACGAGCGGCGGCAGGCTCGCCAGGAAGGCGGAGACCGACCGCACCTGCTCGGGGTCGGGCCATGGTGGCTGCTGGGCCGCGGGACGGCGCAGCGCCTCGGAGATTCTCCCGGCCAGCTTCTGGGACGGTCCGGGGAGTTCTTCGGTCGATCGCTGGGAAAGAGTCGGTCGCTCGTAAAGAGTCGGATTCACGGTGCCATTGGAACGCGCGGGAGATCCCCTAGCCGTACCCCTATCAACTCCCTCAATTTCCCGGGGAGCCCCTGGAATCACGGGTCGTCGATTGCGGGTGCGGCGCGCGGATCATTACCGTCGGCGGCGGATCAGGACCGGACTGTCCCGCGACGGTCGAGTCGACCGAGATGACCGAGGTGGATACCGCTATGGCACGGCAATGGCTGTTCGTCTCCCTGTACGGCGGCTCCGACGCGCCTTCGGGCCTGCCCGCCGTGGTGCCACGCGTGGCACGGCTGGTGCGGTCCGGCGACCCGGAAGCGTGCTTCTTCTTCTCCCGGACCGACGAGCCGACGGGCCGGTCGGTGGACCTGTGGCTCGACGCCCGGCCCGCCACCCGGGACGCCGTGGCCGACGTGCTGCGGGCCGAGCCGGACGCGGGCTGGACGCCGTCGGCGGCGCGGACCGTGACCCGCCCGGTGCGCCATCCGCACGAGAGCGAGCGGGACGTGCGGGACGAACTGGCGGCCGTGGCCAGCGAGTTCGCCCTGGCGGTGCGGCACGTCGACGATCCCGGCCCGCGGGAGGCGCTCGCCCTGGGCGTGGCCCATCTGCGCGGCGTGGCCGGGCTGCTGCCCGAGGCGTCCCGGCCGGCGTTCCTGTTCCAGTGCTGGCAGCGCTGGTCGGCCGGGCTGTCGCCCCGGCAGCGGGTGGCCCTGGCCGCGGGGGCCGGTCCGGTCCCGGAGCACGGTGAGCAGGCGGCGCCGGCGCCCCTGGAGGCGTATCTGCACCGCACCCGGCGGACGATCCGCGGCCAGCGCCCGGGACAAGGGCTGCCCGAGCCGTACCTGCTCTTCCACCAGACCGAGGCGGCCCACGACCGCCTCGGCATCCCCGCGGGCCCGAGCGCCGCCGCGGCGCTCACCGTCCGCGGCGAGATCCTGCGCCGCGCCGCGCGCGTGCCCGTCGCGGCTTCCGGGGACCGGCTGTGAACCGGGGGACGCGGAGCGCGGCGGACGGTACCGGGCACGAGTCCGCGCGGCGGGTGCGGGTGGAGCTCGGCGAGCGGTCGTACGACGTCCATATCGGGTCGGGCGTACGGGAGTTGCTGGCGGAGCACGTGGCCCGGCTGGGCGCGTCGCGCGCCGTGGTCGTCTCGGCCCGGCCCGCCGGTCTGGTCCCGGATCCGGGGGTGCCGTACCGGCTGATCGAGGCCGCGGACGGGGAGGCGCACAAGACGCTGGCGACGGTCGGCGCGCTGTGCCGGCAGTTCGCCGACGCCGGTCTCGGCCGTGAGGACGTCGTGGTCTCCTGCGGCGGCGGCACCACCACCGACACGGTCGGGCTGGCGGCCGCGCTGTACCACCGTGGCGTACCGGTGATCCATCTGCCCACCTCCCTGCTGGCCCAGGTGGACGCCAGCACCGGCGGCAAGACGGCCGTCAACCTGCCCGAGGGCAAGAACCTGGTGGGCACCTACTGGCAGCCGAAGGCGGTGCTGTGCGACACCGACTACCTGCGCACGCTGCCCGAACGCGAACGGCTCAACGGCTACGGCGAGATCGCCCGCTGCCACTTCATCGGCGCCGGTGACCTGCGCGGGCTGTCCACGGTCGAGCAGATCACGGCGAGCGTGCGGCGCAAGGCCCAGATCGTCTCGGCGGACGAACGCGACACGGGACCGCGGCACCTGCTGAACTACGGCCACACGCTGGCCCACGCCCTGGAGACGGAGACCGGGTTCGGGCTGCGGCACGGCGAGGCGGTGGCCGTCGGGACGGTGTTCGCGGGCCGGCTGGCGGGCGCGCTGGGCCGGATCGGCCGGGCCCGGGTGGACGAACACCTCGACGTGGTCCGGCACTACGGGCTGCCGTGGCGGCTGCCGCGCGGCGCGGACGTGGACGCGCTGATCGGTTTGATGCGGCTGGACAAGAAGGCCTCGGGGTCGGCGCCGGGGCGGCTCGCCTTCGTGCTCGACGGGCCGTCGGGGGCCGAGCTGGTGCGCGATGTGCCGGAGGAGGCCGTGCGGGACTGCCTGGCGGAGATGCCACGCGACTGAGGTGGGCACGCCGCGGCGTCGCCGCCCCCGGGTGACCGGGTGGCGGCGACGCCGCGTTCCGTGGTGCGCAACACGCCCTAACGCTCGCCCGCCGCCCGGTCCAGCAGGGCCCGCGCCGCCAGGCGGTAGCCGTGGGTGCCCAGGCCGGCCACCACGCCCCAGGCGAGCGGCGCCAGGATCGACTCGTGCCGGAACCGCTCACGGCCGTAGATGTTCGAGATGTGCACCTCGATCCACGGGTGCGGATACGCGGCGAGCGCGTCCCGCAGGCTCCAGCCCGCCATCATCAGCGCCCCGGGGTTGACGATGGCGCCGACCGTGTCCGGGTGCTCGTTGACGGCGTGCACGAGAACCCCCTCCGAGTCGTCCTGGACGCTCGTCAGGCTCCAGCCCCGTCCCGCGATCTCCTCGGCGACCGCCTTCTCGATGTCGGCGAGGGTGTCGGTTCCGTAGATCTCCGGCTGGCGGCGCCCGAGAATTCCCAGATTCGGGCCGTTGACCAGCAGCAGCCGACTCATGACATCACCTTTTCCGTGAGAGGTTTTTCCGTCCTCACCCTTCGACGCGATTGTTCCGGTCCGGCATTCCGACGGGCACCGGTACGGAGCCACAACTGTGGAAATGCCTTCTGGATTCAGGGGGGTGCTAGGGGATGAACGGCGGAGAACGTGCCGGATAGCGTCCTGTTGGACGCTTCCCCAACGAGCAGAAGGACAGGGACCGTGAGCGTTTCCCGAGAGATTCCGGAATTCCCGGAGTGGCCGCAGTTCGACGACACCGAACGCGCGGGACTCACGCGCGCGCTGGAGCAGGGCCAGTGGTGGCGCATGGGGGGCGGTGAGGTCACCGCGTTCGAGGAGGAGTTCGGGGCCTACCACGGCGCCGACCACACCCTGGCCGTGACGAACGGAACGCACGCCCTGGAACTCGCCCTCCAGGTGCTCGGCGTGGGGCCGGGCTCGGAGGTGATCGTGCCGGCCTTCACCTTCATCTCCTCCTCGCAGGCGGCCCAGCGGCTGGGCGCCGTCGCGGTGCCGGTCGACATCGATCCGGGCACCCTGTGCATCGATCCGGCCGCCGCCGAGCGCGCGATCGGCCCCCGGACCACCGCGATCATGCCGGTGCACATGGCCGGGCAGGTCGCCGACATGGACACCCTGGCGAAGCTCTCCGCCGACAGCGGGGTACCGCTGATCCAGGACGCCGCCCACGCCCACGGGGCCCGCTGGCAGGGCCGGCGGATCGGCGAGCTGGGCTCGGTCGCCGCGTTCAGCTTCCAGAACGGCAAGCTCATGACGGCCGGCGAGGGCGGCGCCGTCACCTTCCCCGAACAGCACCAGTACGAGGCGGCGTTCCTGCGCCACAGCTGCGGGCGCCCGGCCGCCGACCGCGGCTACTTCCACCAGACGTCCGGCTCCAACTTCCGGATGAACGAGTTCTCCGCCGCCGTGCTCCGGGCCCAGCTCGGCCGGCTCGACGACCAGATCACCCTGCGCGAGGAGCGGGCGCCCCTGCTGTCGCGGCTGCTCGGCGAGATCGACGGGGTCGTGCCCCAGAGCCGGGACGAGCGCTGCGACCGGGACCCGCACTACATGATGATGTTCCGCGTCCCGGGCATCACCGAGGAGCGCCGCAACCGGCTGGTCGACGCCCTGGTCGAGCGGGGCGTGCCCGCGTTCGCGGCGTTCCGCGCCCTGTACCGCTGCCCCGGCTTCTGGGAGACCGGCGCCCCCGAGCTGTCGGTGGAGGAGCTGGCCGCCCGCTGCCCCGTCACGGAGGCGGTCTACACCGACACCGTCTGGCTGCACCACCGTACGCTGCTCGGCAGCGAGCGGCAGATGCACCAGATCGCCGAGATCCTCGCCGACACCCTGGCCGCGGTATGACCGGGCAGGGTGGGCGCACGCCGCGGGTGGCCGTCATCGGCGCGGGCTGGGCGGCTCGTTCGATCTGGCTCCCCCGGCTCGTGGCGCACGAGGAGTTCGCCGTCGCGGCCGTCGTCGATCCGGACCCGGCCGCCCGGGCCGCCGTCTCGGCGGACGGGTTCCCGGTGTTCGCCTCGGTGGCCGAGCTGCCGCCGGGGTCGGTGGACCTCGCGGTCGTCGCGGTCCCGAACCATCTGCACGCCGCCGTGGCGGAGGACCTGCTGCGGGCGGGTGTCCCGGTGTTCGTGGAGAAGCCGGTGTGCCTGACCCCGGCCGAGGCCGACCGGCTGGCCGCCGCCGAGGCCGCCGGCGGCGCGGTCCTGCTGGCCGGCAGCGCGGCGCGGTTCCGCGCCGACGTCCGGGCATTGCTGGAACTGGCCGGCACCGTGGGCGGGATACGGCACGTGTCCGCGAGCTGGATCCGGGCCCGGGGCATCCCGGACGGGGCCGGCTGGTTCACCCGGCGGCGGCTGTCCGGCGGCGGCGCGCTGGTCGACCTGGGCTGGCACCTGCTCGACGTGGTGGCGCCGCTGCTGCCGCCGGAGCCGTTCGGGCAGGTGGCCGGTTCGGTGTCCGACGACTTCATCAACGACCCCGGGCTGCGGGCCGGCTGGCGCCGGGAGGCGGCCGCCGGCGGCGCGGGCGACGTGGAGGACACCGCGCGCGGCTTCCTCGTCACCCGGGAGGGGGTGTCGGTGGCGCTGACCGCGAGCTGGGCCTCGCACCAGCCGAGCGACATCACGCGGGTGGTGGTCGAGGGCAGCACCGGCACCCTCGAACTGACCTGCACCTTCGGCTTCAGCCCCGATCGGCTGGGGCAGCCGGTGCTGACCGTGACCCGGCGCGGCGAGGTGACCACGGTGCCGGTCGCGCAGGAGCGCATCGGCGCCGAGTACGACCGGCTGCTGGACGATCTGGCGGCGCGCTGGGCCGACCCGGCCTGCCGGGGGGCGGCGATCGCGGACGCGCGCCGCACGGTCGACGCCGTCGAGCGCCTGTACGCCTCGGCCGCCGTCCCGGCCCCTGCCCCGGCCACGCCGCGTCCCGTACCGGGGCGGGCCCGGCCGCCGCGGGCCGTGGTCTTCGACCTGGACGGCGTCCTGGTCGACAGCTTCGAGGTGATGCGGCAGGCCTTCACCTTCGCCTACCGGGAGGTGGTCGGATCGGGCGAGCCGCCGTTCGAGGAGTACAACCGGCATCTCGGCCGCTACTTCCCGGACATCATGCGCATCATGGGGCTGCCGCCGGAGATGGAGGGCCCCTTCGTCAGGGAGAGCACCCGGCTGGCCGGCCAGGTCCCGCTGTTCCCCGGGGTGGACGAGCTGCTGCACGGGCTGCGGGACCAGGGGCTCGGGCTGGCCGTGGCGACCGGCAAGGCGGGCTGGCGGGCGCGCGCCCTGCTGGAAGGGCTCGGCGTGGCCCACCTGTTCGACCACATCATCGGCTCCGACGAGGTCCCGCGGGCCAAGCCGGCGCCCGACATCGTGCTGCGCGCGCTGGAACTGCTGGACGTCCGGGCGGACGACGCGATCATGGTCGGCGACGCGGTGACGGACCTGGCCGCGGCCCGCGGCGCGGGGGTGGGGGCGGTGGCCGCCCTGTGGGGCGAGACCGACGAGCCGACGCTGCTCGCCGCCCGTCCCGACTTCGTGGTCCACAAACCCGGCGAGCTGGCCGAACTGTGCGCGCCGTCCACCGAATTGAGCGCGCATTCCTCCGGGAAACCTCAGTGAGAACTCAACGGCACCTCGGCTGAATGTCAGCCGGATGTCAGCCGTCGGAAAATTCCCGGAAAAGTACCCAGCTCCGGGCCGCGCGGTCGCCCCCGCGGTTCGAATTCCGAAGCCGTTGATGAAGCAACTGGCGCCAGCTACAGTCGCTTCGCAGAGCGTTTTCCCCCAAGGAGCGCGCCGGCATGGTGGATATCGAAACGCGCACGCCCGCTTCGTCCGTTGGGTCCGATGCCAGATGAGGTTCCGTGTGCTCGGCCCGCTGCACGTGTTCCGCGACGACGTACCGCTCCCGCTGGGCGGGATCAGCCGGCGGGCGACCCTCGGTCACCTCCTGCTGCACGCGAACACCGTCGTCTCCACGGGGCAGTTGCTGCGGGCGCTGTGGGGCGAGGAGCCGCCGCCGACGGCACGCAAGATCCTGCAGAACGCGGTCTCCGGCCTGCGCCGGGCGCTGGGCGACGGCATCTCCCGGCAGGGGGCCCAGGTGCTGGTCACCCATGCGCCCGGCTATGTGCTCCGCGCGGATCCGGCCGCGATCGACCTGTGCGAGTTCCGGGAGCTGTCCGGGCGCGGGCAGCGGGCGCTGGCGCTCGGGCAGTGGGACGAGGCCGAGGGGCATCTGCGCCGGGCGCTGGAGCTGTGGCGGGGCCCGGCGCTGGCCGATCTCGCCGCGGGCGGCTACGACTGGCCCGAGCTCACGGCGCTGGAGAACGAGCGGTTCGCGGTGCTGGAAAACCGGATGGAAGCCGCGCTGGCGGCCGGCCGCCACCTCGCCGTCCTCGGTGAGCTGGAGGCCGTCGTCAGCGCCGAGCCCCGGCGGGAGCGGCTGTCCCGGCAGCTGATGCTGGCCCTGTACCGCGCGGGGCGGCAGGCCGACGCGCTGGAGGTGTACCGCCGTACCCGTACCGCGCTGGTCGAGGAGCTGGGGCTCGATCCGAGCCCCGAACTGCGCGAGCTGGAGCGGGCGATCCTCGACCACGACCCCGGGCTCGCCTCCTCGGGCGGCCCGCCGCGAAGGCCGTCGTCCGGCCGGCAGCCGGTGATCGGCCGCCGGCCGGGCGGCCCCCCGGCGCAGGACCCGGCGGCCGGATCGGACGACGGTCCGCCGGGGCGCCCGGCGCCCGGCACTGCGGCGCGGCACGGCTCCGCGCCCCCGGACGGGGAGACCGCGTCGCAGCGCGGCCCCCTCGGGCCGGTCGGGAGCGCCGCGGGTTCGCCTGGCGGCACCGCCGAACTGAGGCGGGTGACGGCGCTGTTCGTCCGCGCCGACGTGGTGGACGCCGGCACTCCCCCGGAGGTGGCCGAGCGGTTGCTGGAGGAGGTGCGGTCTCTGGTGCGCGACCACGCCGCGGGGCTCGGCGGGCGCCCGCAGGGCTGCCTCGGCCCGGTCGCGCTGTGCGTGTTCGGGGCCGCGCGGACGCGGGAGGACGACGCGCTCCGGGCCGTCCGGGCGGCGCTGCGGATCGCCGGGCACGCGGACCCGGAGGTACGACTGCGGGTCGCCGTCACCTCCGGGGAGGTGCTGGTCGCCCCGGTGTCCGGGCCGCCCGGGGGCTCGCAGGACGCCGAGGTCACCGGGCCGCTGCCGGGCACCTGGCTCGACCTGCTGTTCGACGCCGTCCCGGGCACGGTCCGGATCTGCGACGCCACCCGCGCCCTGACCGCGGGGCAGGTCCGCTGCCAGGCGTCCGGCACGCCCGCCGGCGGACACGACGTGCTCGTGCCGCTGCCGGCGGGCGACACCCGCCGGGCCGGGCCCCCGTTCGCCGGGCGGGAGCGCGAGCTGCGGCAACTGGACTGGTGGGCGCGGCAGGCGGCGCGCGACCGGCGCCCGCACCTGGTGACCGTGCTGGGCGAGGCGGGCATCGGCAGGACCCGGCTGGTACGCGAGTTCGAGCGCCTGCTGTCCGCCGAGGCCGGGCCGCGCTGCCTGCTCGGTCACCGGGCACCGGAGCCGGAGGACCCGTACGCCCCGCTCGTGGACGTCGTCCGCGCGTACGCGGGTGTCGCCGAGGAGGACGACGCCCTGCGGCAGGACCGCGCGCTGCGGGCGGCGGTGACCGGGCTGACCGGTACCGGGCGGACCTCCGAACGGCTGGCCGAGGGACTGCGCCGGCTGCTCGCGCCCCCGGCCGACGCCGGGCGCCGGCCGCCGCCCGCCGGTGACGGCGCCGGACTCGCCGCCTGGCGCCGGCTGGTCGAGGAACTGGCCGTCCGGGAGCCGCTCGTGGTCGTCCTGGAGGACCTGCACCGGGCGGACGACACGCTGCTCCGGCTCGTCGGCGAGCTGCCGGAGACCGTGGGCGACCTGCCCCTGCTGGTCGTGGTGACGGCGCGGCCTGAGCTGGCGGACCGCGCCGCCTACTGGACCGGCGGCCGGCGCAACGCCACCACCCTGACCCTGGACCCGCTGCCGCGCGAGGCGGTCGACGCCCTGCTGGGCGACCTCCTCCCGGGCCCCGCCGACCGGCGGACCGCGCGGACGCACGCGGCGCTGGCCGAACAGGCGGGCGGCAACCCGCTGTTCCTGACCGAGTACGCCCGCGCGCTGGCGGCCGGGCCGCAGCCGGTCCTGCCGCGGCGGGACGCCGACGCCCGCCGCCCGGACGGCGCGGTCCCGGTGCCGGCCCTGGTGCACCACGTCGTCTCGGCCCGCATCGACACCCTGCCGGCGGCGGAGCGGGCGCTGCTCTACGACGCCTCGGTGTTCGGCGGCCGGTTCCTGGACCGGGAGATCGCCGCGCTGAGCGACCCGGAGGAGCGGCACGGGCCCGCCCGGGTCCGGGAGCCGCTCACCGCCCTGGAGCGGCGCGGGTTCCTGCGGCGCTGCCGGCGCTGCCCCGAACTGGACGCGGTGGAGTACGAGTTCGCGCACGGGATCGTCGGCGAGGTCGCCTACTCACGGCTGCCGCACGCAGTGCGGGCGGCGAAGCACCTCCAGGCGGCGCGCCGGCTGACCCGGCGGCCGACCCGCGCGCCGGCCGTGCTGGCGCACCACTGCCGCAGGGCGGTGCAGCACATGACGGCGGCACGCGGTCCCGTCGGGGACGTGTCCGCCGAGGCCTGCGCGCTGCTCGTGCGGGCGGGCCGGCTGGCCCACGAGCGGGGCGCGACGGACGCCGCCCGGTACTGCCTCGGCGTGGCACGCGAGCTCTCCCCCACCGGGGAGGCCCGGTTGCTGCTGCCGCTGCACGGACCGGACGAGGAGAAGTCACCCGCGTAACCGGTGCTCCGCGGGCCTCTCGGCGAGTCGGCCCACCGTGCGGTAACCGGCGGCGAACCCCGCGGTCAGACCCCGTTGAACCCCCCACCACCTCTCCGTAGTTTGACAGTCGTCGTAGTACCCACCCCTCGCGACAACGGCGTCGCGAGGGGGCCACGGAAGCCACCCCGGCGCGACGCACACGTCCCCGCCCGGGCCTCCTTCCACGACGACGGTTCCCACGGCACCCGGACCCGGCCACCCCGGTACCGAGTGCCAGGTCTGCTCTGGAGAGTTGGCATGCATCTGTACGAGCGAGAGACTCACGAGGCGCGGCTGCGGCACCTGACCGGCGAAGCCCTGGCCGGACGGGGCCGGGTGCTGCTGATCGAGGGAGTCGCGGCGAGCGGCCGTACGGCACTGCTGCGCGGCGCGGTCGAGGGCGCGGAGCGGGCGGGACTGCGCGCGCTGCGGGCGGCCTGTTCCCCGCTGGAGCGGGAGCTGGCGGGCAGCATGCTCAGCCAGTTGCTGCACAGCCTGCCGGTCCCGGACGAACTGGCCGAGCAACCGGTGCCCGATTACCACGAGTTCTGCCGGTGGATCCTGAAGACGGCGGCGCGCACCCCGCTGGTCGTCGCCGTGGACGATCTCCAGCACGCGGATCCGGAGTCGGCGCGCGGGCTGCTCTACCTCGCGCGCAGGCTGGGGGCCGCCCCGGTGCTGCTGGTGGCGACCTGGCGGCGCGACGAGGACCAGGTGGTGTCCCCCTTCATCGCCGAACTCCTGGGAGATCCACGGGCCGAGCGGCTGCGGGTGGCACCGCTGTCCGCGGCGGGCACCGCCCGGCTGGTGCGGGACCGGCTGGCCGACCCGGCCGCCGGACCCGGTCTCGCCGAGGAGTTGCACCGCATCGGCGGCGGCAGCCCGCTGCTGCTCGACGCCCTGGTCGAGGACGCGCGGCAGGGCGGTCCCGAGCCGGTCACCGAGCAGGGGTACGGCGCCGCCGTGGTGGACCTGCTGCGCCGCTGGGACCCTGAACTGCTGCCGGTGGCCCGGGTGTTGGCCGTGCTCGGCGAGCACGCCACCCCCGAGCGGATCGCCCGGCTCACGGGGCTGGAGGCGGAGTCGGGCACCCGGGCGGTGGAGCGCGAGCTGTCCCGGATGACGGCGGCGGGCGTGCTGCGCGACGGCCGCTTCCCGCACCCGGCCGCCCAGCGGGCCGTGGCGGCCACCCTCTCCGGGCCCGAGCGTTCGGCGCTGCACCGGCGGGCCGCCTCGCTGCTGCACGCGCTCGGCGAGTCGGCGCCGGCCGTGGCCCACCATCTCGCCGAGTCCCGGCAGCGGATGGAGCCCTGGGCGGTGGCGGTGCTGACGGAGGCGGCGGAGGCGGAGCTGCTCGCGGGCCGGTACGAGCGCGCGGTCCGCTTCTTCGAGCTGGCCGGTGACGCGAGCACGGGCCCGGCCGAGCGCGCCGCCGCCCTGGAGCGGCTCGCCGACGCCGAGTGGCGGCTCAGCCCCTCGGCCGTGCTGCGGCACCTGGACCCGCTGGTGGCGGCGGCCCGGGCGGGCCGGCTGGCGACCGACCGACTGCCGGGCCTGATACGGCAGTTGCTCTGGCACGGCCGCGACGAGGACGCCGACGCCGTGCTCGCCCGGCTGCGCGCGGCGGCCCCCGAGGACCCCGCGGCGGAGGCCGACGCCCGCGCCCTGGAGTCCTGGCTGGCCTTCACCCATCCCCGGCTGGCGCGGCAGGGGGCGTCCCCGTTCCCGCGGGCCGCGGGTGACGGACCGGCGGCGGTCCGGGGGCCGGCCGGAGCGTCCGGCGGCGACCCTTGGCTGGCGGTGGCGGCGGCGCTGTGCGAGCTGTTCCTCAGCGGTCGTACGGCCGAGCGGGCGGACTGGGTGGAGCACTGCCTGCGCGACCTGCGGGCCCACGGCAACCCCGCCTGGGCCGAGGAGAGCGCCGCGCTGGCCCTGTGGGGGCTGCTCGACGCCGACCTGCCGGAGGTGGTCCTCGACCGGTGTGCCGCCCTCGTCGGGCAGGACGCCCGGCCGGAGCCGACCCGGCGGGCGGTGTTCGGCGCCCTGCGGGCGGAGGCCCTGCTGCGCCGGGGTGACCTGAGCGGCGCACTGCACGGCGCCCAGGAGGCGCTGACGCTGCTCCCCGCGCACGCCTGGGGGGTGGCCGTCGGGCTCCCCCTGAGCACGCTGACCCTGGCGGCGGCCCGTTCGGGAGAGTTCGCGGTGGCCGAGCGGCACCAGGCGTTCTCCCCGCCGGAGACGATGTTCGGCACCCGCTACGGCCTCTCCTACCTGCACGCCCGCGGCCGGTACCACCTGGCCGCCCAGCGCTCCTACGCGGCGCTCTCCGACTTCGCGGCGTGCGGGGACCTCGCCCGCTCCCTGGGCCTGGACACGGCGGCCCTGGTGCCCTGGCGGACCGGCGCGGCCGAGGCCTGGTTGCAGCTCGGCAACGAGGAGCGGGCGCGCCGCCTGGTGCGCGAGCAGCTCACCCGGTCCGACGCGGCCGGCCGCAGCGGCCGGGGCCGGGCGCTGCGCATGCTGGCGGCGGTGAGCGCGCCGGAGCGCCGGCCCCATCTGCTGCTGGAGGCCGTCGAGTTGTTCGAGGAGTGCGGCGACGCCTACGAACAGGCGCGGGTGCTGGCCGATCTGGGGCGGGCCCATTCCGCCCTGGGCGACAGTTCCCGGGCCCGGACCACGCTGCGCCGGGCGCGGCATCTGGCCTTGTCCTGCGCTGCGGTGCCGCTGTGCGACGAACTGCTCGCCATGACGGAACCCGCCGCCCCCGAGCCGCGCCCCGCCGACGCCCGGCAGCTCACCGAGTCGGAGCGGCGGGTCGCCCACCTCGCGGTGCTCGGCTACACCAACCGGGAGATCGCCGCGAAGCTCTACGTCACCTCCAGCACGGTGGAACAGCACCTGACCAGGGTCTACCGCAAGCTCGACGTCAAGCGGCGCAAGGACCTCCCCGCCGACCTGGGGACGGCGCCGCTGCGCAGGCGGTCGCGGCGGGTTCAGCCCGCCTCGGTCAGGCGCCCGGCGTCATAGGCGGTCCGCGCCTCCGAGATGGCCGCCCGGTGCCGCTCGGCCCAGTCCGTCAGCGAGAGGAGGGACTTGTGCAGTTCCCTTGCGATGTCCGTGAGTTCGTACTCGACGCGGGGCGGGACCGTCGCGTAGACGGTGCGCCTGAGCAGGCCGTCCCGCTCCAGGTTGCGCAGGGTCAGGGTGAGCATGCGCCGGCTGATCCCCTCGATGGACCGCTCCAGTTCGGTGAAGCGGACCGGTCCGCGGGCGGCGGCGACGATGATCAGGATGCTCCACTTGCCCGCCACCCGGTCCAGCACCTCGCGCACGGGGCACGCCTCGACCGCGATGTCGTCCGCGGGGCGGGTCTTCGTCTGGGGCATGGTGCGGCTCCTTCCCGTAGCCTCCATGGTTCCATCTCCGTGTCCTCTGTTACAAGTGTGCACCCGTACGGGGTCGGCGGTCGTCAACTCTGGGATGTCCTAGGGGATTTGATAGGGGATCCGGCCGCCCGAGGACCCGCCAGAATCGTGTCGCGGACTTCTGCCGCGGACCTCTCCCGCGGCCGTTTTCACGGACGCCCCCCGCGGACGCGTCCCGCGGATCCCCCTTTCGCGGACGCCCGCCCGAGCGCCCCCCGCGCGGACGGTCTCCCACGGATCCGTTCCGGGATGTCCCCCGCCTTCTCACGCGCGCCTCGCCTTGCCTAGGAGTGATACCGGATGCTGCGCACGGAACTGATCAGGCCGCTGCCCGAGATACTCGCCGAACACGCCGCCCGACGCGGCGGGCGGACCGCCTTCGCCGACGGCCGGCGCCGGGTCACGTACGCGGAACTCGACCTGCGCACCCGGCGCATCGCCGGTCATCTGGCCGCACTGCGGGTGCACCCGGGCGACCGGGTGGCGATCTACCTGGGCAACCGGGTCGAGACGGTGGAGAGCTATCTGGCGATCACCCGGGCCGACGCGATCGGGGTGCCGCTGAACCCGCACTCCTCCGACGCCGAACTGGAGTACTTCCTCGACGACAGCGGGGCCCGCGTGGTCATCACGGACGCGGCCCACGCCGACCAGCTGGCGCGGGTGCTGGGCGAGAGCGGCCTCCCCCGGCTCGTGATCACCGGGGGTCCGCAGGTCCCGGCCGGTGCGGTGGCCTTCGAGACGCTGGCCACCACCGAGCCCGAGACGCCCGCGCGTGACGGCCTCGGCCTCGACGAGGTGGCCTGGATGCTGTACACGTCCGGCACCACCGGGAAGCCCAAGGGCGTGCTGTCCACGCAGCGCAACTGCCTGTGGTCGGTGGCCGCCGCCTACGTCCCGGTGCCGGGTCTGACGGCGGAGGACCGGGTGCTGTGGCCGCTGCCGCTGTTCCACAGCCTGTCGCACATCGCCGGTGTCCTCGCGGTGACCGCGGTGGGGGCGTCCGCCCGGATCACCGACGGCTACGCCCCGGACGAGATCCTCGCCGCGCTGCGCGAGGAGTCGCCGACCTTCCTCGCCGGTGTGCCCGCCATGTACCACCAGTTGGTGCAGGCCGCGCGGCAGCAGGGCGTGCGGGCACCGCACCTGCGGGCCGGACTGGTCGGCGGCGCGGTGACGACACGGGCGCTGCGCGCGTCGTTCGAGGAGACCTTCGGCGTACCGCTGCTGGACGCCTACGGGTCCACCGAGACCTGCGGGGCGATCACCATCAACTGGCCGACGGGCGCCCGCGTCGAGGGCTCCAGCGGCCTGCCGGTACCCGGTCTGCGGGTGCGGCTGGTGGACCCCGAGACCGGGCGCGACGTGCCGGCCGGCGCGGAGGGCGAGGTGTGGGTCAGCGGCCCCAACGTGATGGCGGGGTACCACAACCGGCCGGAGGAGACCGCGGCGGCGCTGCGCGACGGCTGGTACCGCACCGGGGACCTGGCGCGCCAGGACGAGGCCGGTTACGTCACCGTCTCCGGCCGCATCAAGGACCTGATCATCCGGGGCGGCGAGAACATCCACCCCGGCGAGGTCGAGGAGGTGCTGCGCTCGGTGCCGGGCGTGGCCGACGTCGCCGTGGCCGGCCGGCCCCACGACATCCTGGGCGAGGTGCCCGTCGCCTTCCTGGTACCGGGCCCGGAGGGGTTCGACACCGACGCGCTGTTCGCCGCGTGCCGTGAACGGCTCGCGTACTTCAAGGTGCCCGAAGAGCTGTACGAGGTGACCCGGATCCCGCGCACCCGCTCGGGCAAGGTCACCCGGCGGGTCCTGCTCGACGAGCCGGCCCGGCTGCGGGCCGCGGGCAGCGGCTACCACGAGAGCCTGTTCCGCACCGACTGGCTCCCGCTCCCGTCGCCGGCCGCGGCCGGCACCCCCGCGCCGTACCGCTGGGCGACGGCCGGAGAGGCGGCCGGGGCGCTGGCCGAGGGCATCGCGGCGGCCGGCGCCGGGACGGCACCCGAGGCGGAGTCGGTCGCGGACGTCACGGTGCTGACGGTGGGCGGACCGGCCGAGGAGACGGCCGACCCCACCGGACTGCTCGGGACCGTGGCCGCGCGGGTGCGCGACTGGGCCGCCGGGGCCGGAGCCGAGGCGCGGCTGCTGGTCGTCACCCGAGGCGCCGTACCGGTCCGCCCGGACGAGACCCCCGATCCGGCGTCGGCCGCCGTGGCGGGGCTGCTGCGCGGGCTCGGCGGCGCGTACGGCGACCGGCTCGTGCACGTGGACAGCGACGCGCTGGACGCCGCGACCGGCCGGCTGTTGCCCGCCGCGCTGGCCACCGGCCGGGCACGGCTGGCCGTGCGCACGGGCAGCCTGCTGGCACCCGCCCTGGAGCGGCTGGCGGTGGACGCCCGCGCCGGCGGGCCCCTCGATCCCACGGGCACCCTGGTGGTCGTCGGCGCCGGCACCCCGGCGGGCGCCGCCGCCGCCCGCCACCTCGTGGCGGGGCACCACCTGCGACGGGTACTGCTCCTCGCCGAGCAGGGCGAGGCCGACCCGGTGGTCGCCGAACTGGCCGCCGGGCTGCGGGCGTCGCGGGCGAAGGTGACCGTGGCCGGGCACACTCCCGGGGACCGGGCCGCACTGGACACGGCACTGGCCGGGGTACGCCACCCGGTCGCCGCAGTGGTCCACGCCGTCTCGGGACCGCCCGAGGCCGTCGCGGCCGACGTGCCGGCGCTGGACGAACTCACCGCGGACGCCCGCTACGTGCTGCTCACCCCGGCGCCGCCCCCGCTGGGCGGGCACCGGCCGGCCGAGGAGGCGGCGGTCGCCGCGCTCGCCGAGGCCGTCGCCGTGCGGCGCGCGGCGCGGGGCCGCGCGGCGCTGGCCCTGGCCGTGGGGGCGTGGGCCGAGCACCCCGAGGAGGCGACCGGCGCGGTCGCGGGCACGGGCACCCTGACCCGGCGTGAGCTGCTCGCCGTGCTCGACTCCGCGCTGCTGTCCGGCGAGAGCGCGGCCGTCGCGCTGAAGCTGGACACCACGGCCCCGCACGAGGACGCCGTGCCCGCCGAGTTGCGCGGGCTCATCGACACCACCGAGGTCGCGGCGGACGCCGGCCGTGCCGGGGAACTGCGGGCCCGGCTGGCCGCGTCGCCGGCGGCGGACCGGCTGGAGACGCTGGAGGCGACCGTGTCCGCCGTGGCGGCCGAGGTCATCGGGGCGGCCCGGTCGCGACTGGCGCCGGACAAGGCGTTCAAGGAGCTGGGGTTCACCTCCGTCCAGGCCGTCCAGCTACGGAACCGGCTGGTGGAGACCACGGGTCTGGCCCTCCCCGCGACGCTCGCCTTCGACCGTCCGACACCGGGCGCGGTGGCCCGGTTCCTGCTGGGCGAGCTCACCGGCACCGCGGCGGAGGAGAGCCCGGCGCTGGCCGCCGTACCGGTGGACGACGACCCGATCGTGATCGTCGGCATGGCCGTCCGGCTGCCCGGCGGGATCAACGGCCCCGAGGAGCTGTGGGACTTCGTCGACCAGGGGCTGGACGGCATCACGCCGTTCCCCGCGGACCGCGGCTGGAACCTGGAGGACCTCTACGACCCCGATCCCGAGCAGAGCGGTACGACGTACGTCCGCGACGGCGGCTTCCTGTCCGACGCGGCCGGGTTCGACGCCGCCTTCTTCGGGATCTCCCCGCGCGAGGCGCTGGCGATGGATCCGCAGCAGCGCGTGTTCCTGGAGACCTCCTGGGAGGTGTTCGAGCGGGCCAGCATCGACGTGACGGACCTGCGCGGCAGCCGGACCGGGGTGTTCGCCGGCGCCATGAACCAGGACTACGGCATGGGCCTGGCGCAGGCCGTCGAGGACACCGAGGGGTACCAGAGCACCGGGACCGCGGTCAGCGTGGTGTCGGGCCGGGTGGCGTACACCTTCGGGTTCGAGGGCCCGGCGGTGACGGTGGACACGGCCTGCTCGTCCTCGCTGGTGGCACTGCACCTGGCCGCGCAGTCGCTGCGCTCCGGCGAGTCCGACCTGGCGCTCGTCGGCGGGGTCGCCGTGATGAGCCGGCCGGGCTCGTTCGTGGAGTTCGCCCGGCAGCGGGGGCTCGCGCCCGACGGCCGGCCCAAGCCGTTCGCGGCGGCGGCCGACGGGACCGGCTGGGCCGAGGGTGCCGCCGTGGTCCTGGTGGAGCGCCTCTCCGACGCCCGCCGCAACGGACACACCGTGCTCGCCGTCGTGCGCGGCACCGCCGTCAACCAGGACGGCGCCTCCAACGGCCTCACCGCCCCCAACGGCCCTTCCCAGCAGCGCGTCATCCGCCAGGCCCTCGGCAACGCCGGACTCGGTCCGGCCGACGTGGACGCGGTCGAGGCGCACGGCACCGGCACCACCCTGGGCGACCCCATCGAGGCGCAGGCCCTGATCAACACGTACGGCAAGGACCGCGACCCCGAACACCCGCTCTGGCTCGGCTCGTTGAAGTCCAACATCGGCCACACCCAGGCCGCCGCCGGAGTCGCCGGAGTCGTCAAGTCCATCCTGGCCATGCGCCATGACCGGCTCCCCCGCACGCTGCACGTCGACGCGCCCACCCCGCACGTGGACTGGTCCGCCGGTACGGTCCGGCTGCTGACGGACGCCGTCGAGTGGCCCCGCGACGGACGTCCGCGCCGGATCGGCGTGTCCGCGTTCGGGGTGAGCGGGACGAACGCCCACGTGATCCTCGAAGAGGCCCCCGCCGAGGAGCCGTCACCGACCGCGGCGGAGGGCGACGGCCCGGAGCCCGTGGTGCCGTGGGTGCTGTCCGCGAAGACCCCGGACGCGCTGGCGGAACTGGCCGGCCGGCTGCGGGACCACGTGGAGCGCGACCCGGAGCTGACCCCCACCGAGGTCGGCGGCGCGCTGCTGCGACGGACCCGGCTGGAGCGGCGTGCGGTCGTCATCGGGTCCGACCGCGCCGAACTCCTGCGCGGACTCGACGCACTGACCACCAACACCCCCGACCGCTCCCTCGTCACCGGCACCCCCACCACCACCGGCAAACTCGCCTTCGTCTTCCCCGGCCAAGGCACCCAATGGCCCGGCATGGGCGCCGGACTCCTCGACACCGACCCCGTCTTCACCCACACCATCCACGAAATCGAAGAAGCCCTCGCCCCCTACTGCGACTGGAAACTCACCGACGTCATCCGCCAAACCCCCAACGCCCCCACCCTCGACCGCGTCGACGTCGTCCAACCCACCAGCTTCGCCCTCATGACCGCCCTCGCCCGACTCTGGCAACACCACGACATCCACCCCC
>NZ_JBEZND010000027.1:0-117687 GCF_040706415.1 Streptomyces sp. NPDC048106
ATGACGAAGATCACCAAGCTGATGGACCCGGCCGAGGCGACCGGTGAGTACATCGGCGTCACCCTGATCGAGGGCGACGCGGCCGAGGAGCTGGCCGACGCGCTGAAGACGGTCTGGGAGACCGACCCGCAGCAGTTCTACGAGCACGGCTACCAGGAGCTGGTCGACCGCGGCTTCCGGATCGACGTGGCGCCCATCGGCGACGTCGACTGGGTCGAGATCGACAACCACGAGGACCTCGCCCGCGGGCGGGAGATCGCATGCCGGTACTGACCCGGCTCTTCCCCTCGCCGATCGTCATGGACATCCGCGCGGGTGCCCTGGACGACCTGGCGGGCGTGCTCGCCGACCAGCGCATGTCGGACTCCGGACGGCTCGCCGTCGCCGTCAGCCGCGGCTACGGCGCCCAGCTCCGCGAGCGCCTCACCCCGGCGCTGCCCGCCGCCACCTGGTTCGAGGTGGGCGGCGGCACCCTGGACGAGGCGGTCGACCTGGCCGACCGGATGAAGCCGGGCGACTTCGACGCGGTCGTGGGCATCGGCGGCGGCAAGGTCATCGACTGCGCGAAGTACTCGGCGGCGCGGATCGGCCTGCCCCTGGTCGTCGTGCCGACGAACCTCTCGCACGACGGCATCTGCTCGCCCGTGTCCAACCTGGACAACGACGCGGGACGCGGCTCCTACGGCGTGCCCGCGCCCGTCGCCCTGTTCATCGACCTCAACGTGATCCGCGAGGCCCCGCTGCGCTTCGTGCGCTCGGGCATCGGCGACGCCCTGTCCAACATCTCCGCCGTCGCGGACTGGGAGCTGGACCACCGGGTCAACGGCGAGCGGATCGACGGTCTCGCCGCGGCCATGGCCCGCCAGGCCGGCGAGGCGGTGCTGCGCCACCCGGGCGGCTGCGGCGACGACGGGTTCCTCACCGTGCTGTCCGAGGGCCTGGTGCTGACGGGTATCGCCATGTCGATCGCCGGGCACACCCGGCCCTCCTCGGGCGCCTGCCATGAGATCAGTCACGCGCTGGACCTGCTCTACCCCCGCCGGGCCGCCGCCCACGGCGAACAGGTGGGCCTCGGCGCCGCCTTCGCCACGTATCTGCGCGGCGACCACGAGGGTTCCCGGCTGATCGTGGACGGGCTGCGCCGGCACGGGCTGCCGGTGGTGGCGGCCGAGATCGGCTTCAGCGACGAGGAGTTCGTGCGGGCGGTGGCGTTCGCGCCGGAGACCCGGCCCGGCCGGTACACCATCCTGGAGCACCTCGCCCTCGCGCGGGAGGGGATCGAGGAGGCGTACGCCGGGTACGTCGCCGCGGCCGGGTGAGAACCGGGCCTGCGCCGGCCGGGGCCGGACGCCCAGTTTGACCCCCGGGGTCCCGGCCCTTAATCTTGACCGTCGGCGTGTCATCGAGCCCGCCACATCCCCGTAAACCTGTTCCTCCCGGACGCTAGGCCGGCCGGGAGAGGTCGCCCATGCTATTGCCGGGTGGCTGGCCTGCGGGGGTGCCGTTTCTTCGAGCGAAAGAGAGATCCGCGTGTACGCCATCGTGCGCAGCGGTGGTCGCCAGCACAAGGTTGCTGTCGGCGACATCGTTGAGGTTGACAAGATTTCCACTGCCAAGGTTGGCGACACGGTCGAGCTCTCGACCCTGCTCGTTGTCGACGGCGACGCTGTGACCAGCGACCCGTGGGTGCTGGCCGGCATCAAGGTCCAGGCCGAGGTCGTGGACCACCACAAGGGCCAGAAGATCGACATCCTGCGCTACAAGAACAAGACCGGCTACCGCCGTCGGCAGGGCCACCGCCAGCAGTACACGGCGATCAAGGTCACGTCGATCCCCACGGCTGCGAAGTAAGGGACTGAGAAGACATGGCACACAAGAAGGGCGCATCGTCCACCCGGAACGGTCGCGACTCCAATGCCCAGCGGCTCGGCGTGAAGCGCTTCGGCGGTCAGGTCGTCAACGCGGGTGAGATCCTGGTCCGCCAGCGCGGCACCCACTTCCACCCCGGCGCCGGCGTCGGCCGTGGCGGCGACGACACCCTGTTCGCCCTGCTGCCGGGCGCGGTGGAGTTCGGTACCCACCGTGGCCGCAAGGTCGTGAACATCGTTCCGGTCGCCTGAATCAGCTGATTCGGCACTGAACGTTTCGCGAGGCGGACCTCACTTCCCGAATCGGGAAGGCGGGTCCGCCTTTCGTTGTTAGTACGCCTGACATACCCGTAATTTCTGGAGGCACTGAACCATGACCACCTTCGTGGACCGCGTCGAACTGCACGTCGCCGCGGGTAACGGAGGCCACGGCTGTGCCTCCGTCCACCGCGAGAAGTTCAAGCCGCTGGGCGGCCCGGACGGTGGCAACGGCGGCCGTGGCGGTGACGTCATCCTGACCGTCGACCAGTCGGTCACCACGCTGCTCGACTACCACCACTCCCCGCACCGCAAGGCCACCAACGGCCAGCCCGGCGAGGGCGGCAACCGCTCCGGCAAGGACGGCCAGGACCTGATCCTGCCGGTCCCGGACGGCACCGTGGTGCTCGACAAGGCGGGCAACGTCCTCGCCGACCTGGTCGGGCACGGGACGTCGTACGTCGCCGCACAGGGCGGCCGCGGCGGCCTCGGCAACGCGTCGCTGGCCTCGGCCCGCCGCAAGGCGCCAGGCTTCGCGCTGCTCGGCGTGCCCGGGGAGCTCCAGGACATCGTCCTGGAGCTGAAGACCGTCGCCGACGTGGCGCTGGTCGGTTACCCGAGCGCCGGCAAGTCCTCGCTGATCTCGGTGCTCAGCGCCGCCAAGCCGAAGATCGCGGACTACCCCTTCACCACCCTGGTGCCCAACCTCGGTGTGGTGACCGCCGGTTCGACCGTCTACACCATCGCCGACGTGCCGGGGCTGATCCCGGGCGCCAGCCAGGGCAAGGGCCTGGGCCTGGAGTTCCTGCGGCACGTGGAGCGGTGCAGTGTGCTGGTGCACGTCCTGGACACCGCGACCCTGGAGTCCGACCGCGACCCGCTCTCCGACCTCGACATCATCGAGGAGGAGCTGCGGCAGTACGGCGGCCTCGACAACCGGCCCCGGATGGTCGTCCTGAACAAGGTCGACGTGCCCGACGGCAAGGATCTCGCCGAGATGGTCCGCCCCGACCTGGAGGCCCGCGGCTACCGCGTCTTCGAGGTGTCGGCGGTCGCCCACATCGGCCTGCGCGAGCTGTCCTTCGCCCTCGGCGAGCTGGTCGGCAAGGCGCGTGCGGCCAAGCCCAGGGAAGAGGCCACGCGGATCGTCATCCGGCCCAAGGCCGTGGACGACGCCGGCTTCACCGTCACCCGTGAGGAGGTCGACGGCGAGCCGCTGTTCCGGGTGCGCGGCGAGAAGCCCGAGCGCTGGGTGCGCCAGACCGACTTCAACAACGACGAGGCCGTCGGCTACCTCGCCGACCGGCTCAACCGCCTCGGCGTGGAGGAGCGGCTGATGAAGGCGGGCGCCCGGGGCGGCGACGGCGTCGCCATCGGCCCCGAGGAGAACGCGGTCGTCTTCGACTGGGAGCCGTCGGTCACCGCGGGCGCCGAGATGCTCGGCCGCCGCGGCGAGGACCACCGCTTCGAGGCGCCCCGGCCCGCGGCCCAGCGCCGCCGGGACAAGGACGCCGAACGGGACGAGGCCGGCCGGGAGTTCGACGACTTCGAGCCGTTCTAGACGAAGACCCGCGCTGTTCCGGACGGCGGCTTCGCCATCCGGAACAGCGACAGCGGTTTGACACGGTGACAACGGCAGAGGGCGGGCCGGAGGAAGATCCTCCGGCCCGCCCTCTGCCGTTGTCCGGACTGCTCAGCTCTCGCCGTCCGCCAGCTCCTGGCCGACGTAACCGCGGAGCCAGGTCCGGAACTCCGGGCCCAGGTCTTCACGTTCGCACGCGAGCCTGACGATGGCACGCAGGTAGTCGCCGCGGTCGCCGGTGTCGTAGCGGCGGCCCTGGAAGACGACGCCGTGGACGGGGCCGCCGAGCTTCTCGTCGTCGGCGAGTTGCTGGAGGGCGTCGGTGAGCTGGATCTCGCCGCCGCGGCCGGGTTCGGTCCTGCGCAGGACGTCGAAGATCTGCGGGGCGAGCACGTAGCGGCCGATGACGGCGTAGTGGGAGGGGGCGTCGGCGGGGTCGGGCTTCTCGACCAGGCCGGTGATCCTGACGACGTCGCCGTCGGCGGTGGCCTCGACGGCGGCGCAGCCGTAGAGGTGGATCTGCTCGGGTGCGACCTCCATGAGGGCGATCACGCTGCCGCCGTGCCGTTCCTGGACCTCGATCATGCGCTGGAGGAGGGGGTCGCGGGGGTCGATGAGGTCGTCGCCGAGGAGGACGGCGAAGGGTTCGCGGCCGACGTGCGGGGCGGCGCAGAGCACGGCGTGGCCGAGGCCCTTGGGGTCGCCCTGGCGGACGTAGTGCATGGTGGCCAGGTCGCTGGACTCCTGCACCTTGGCGAGCCGGCCGGCGTCGCCCTTCTTCTGGAGGGCGGATTCCAGCTCGTAGTTGCGGTCGAAGTGGTCCTCCAGGGGACGCTTGTTACGACCGGTGATCATGAGGACGTCGTCGAGCCCCGCGGACACGGCCTCCTCGACCACGTACTGGATCGCGGGCTTGTCGACGACCGGCAGCATCTCCTTCGGAGTGGCCTTGGTCGCCGGCAGGAACCGGGTGCCAAGACCCGCCGCCGGAATGACCGCCTTGGAAATGGTGGGGCGGGAAGCCATCAGGTGTTCGTCTCTCTCGTTCGGCACGTCGGACGCCGGTGCGGCCGGGCTCAGGCGTCGATGAGGCCGTGCTCACCGGTGGGCTGCCGCGGGATGCGGGCCCCGGTGAGGGCCCCCGGCGCGGGCGCGGGCGTCCGGTCCGCCAGCGGGAGCACCGCGGGGGTGGTCTCCTGCTGGCCGAGGAAGAGGCGGCGCACCACACGCTCCGCCGCGTTTCCGTCGTCGAACTGCACGAAGCGCTCACGGAACGCGGCCCGCAGCTCGGCGGCCTTGGCGTCGTTCCAGGCGCCGGAGCGGAAGACCTCGATCAGCTGGTCCTCGTCGGTCGCGGTGGCACCCGGGGTCTCGCCCGGCTGGCCGGAGAGGATGTCGAAGTAGACACCGCGGGCCTTGCGGTAGACCTCCCAGTCGTCCGCGTAGGTGACGATCGGGCGGTCCAGGCACGCGTAGTCGAACATGATGGACGAGTAGTCCGTGATCAGCGCGTCGGCGGCCAGGCAGAGATCCTCCACCACCGGGTACGTCGACACGTCCTTGATCAGACCGCGCTCCTGGAGGGCCTCCAGGCGCGGGTCGGCGCCGTAGAAGTAGTGGGTGCGCACCAGGACGACGAAGTCCGGGCCCAGCTCGGAGCAGAAGCGCTCCAGGTCGATGCGGGGGACGTAGCCCTTCTGGTAGTCGCGCACCGTCGGGCAGTACAGGATGGCCTTCTTGCCGTCCTCGATGCCCAGCTCGCGGCGGATGCGCAGGACGTCGTCACCGTCGGTCCGGAAGTAGACGTCGTTGCGCGGGTAGCCGAACTCGATCGCCTCGAACGCGCAGGGGTAGACCCGCTCCCAGTTCTCCGTGGAGTGCTGGTTGGAGGTGAGGCTGAGGTCCCACTTGTCGGCCCGCTCCAGCATCTTCGCGAAGCTCATGTTCTTCGCGGCCGCCGGGTACTTCTGCTGGTCGATGCCCATCTGCTTCAGCGGGGTGCCGTGATGGGTCTGGAGGAAGACCTGCTCGGGGCGCTTGATGATGTTGTTCGGGAAGTTGACGTTGTTGACGAGGTACTTGGCGCGGGCCATGACCTCCCAGTAACGCGGCGAGTTGGCCACCACGTAGTCGACACCCGCGGGGACGTTGTCCACCATGTCGCGGCGCACGACCCACACGCCGTGCACGTTCGGGGCGAGTTCCTTGGCCTTGTGGTAAATGGCGGCCGGGTTGCAGGCGACGCCGCGGTTCCAGTAGGCCGCGTAGACCGCGAGGTTCTCGTCCACCGGGCGGCGCAGGTGCAGCCGGTACAGCCGGTTGTAGGCGGTCTTGCCGAGCTTGGTCTTGACCTTGGCGGCCCGCTGGACCACCTGGCGGCGGGTGTTGCCGGCGGCGATCACCGCGGCGTACGCCGTGTAGGAGCCGCGTTCGAGGAGCTGGAACCGGACGCCCTGGGAGCCCTCCGGCAGCACGAAGCCCTGCGGCTTGTAGCGCTTGTACGAGGCGGCCGCCAGCTTGAAGAACTCCGCGCGGTCCTTGGGGACGATGCGGTCCTCGCGGGCCAGCGTGAACAGGTAGTGGCTCGCCGCGCGCTCGAACAGCAGGGCGCGCACCGGCTCCGTCTCCGGGTGCTGGTCGAGGAACTCGAAGAGGCGGGCGTACTGCTGGAAGATGCCGAAGTGCTTGCGGCCGGGCGTGCGCATGGAGTTGCCCTGGCGGCGCTGGCGGTACTCGACGCAGACGTGGTCGGTGGCGGCGATGCGCTCCGCGGTCAGCATGGTCTTGTAGACCATGAGCGCGTCCTCGTAGATGCCGTCCGTGAAGATGAAGTTGTTGCCGACGTAGAACTCGCGGCGGTAGGCGCGGTTCCAGACGACGGCGAACATGGTGAGGAAGTCCGGCCGTTCGAGGGCCGTGAACACGTCCGTGCCCGCGCTCGCGAGGAGTTCGCCGGCCGCGCTCGCCTGGACCCGGTTGTTCCAGTACGTGCGGACGTGGTTGAGCAGCAGGATGTCCGGGTCGCCCGTGACCTCCAGGCGGTCGGCGATCGCCTGGAGCGCGCCGTCGGCCAGGGTGTCGTCGCTGTCGAGGAAGAGGATGTACTCACCGCGCGACTTCAGCGCACCGGCGTCGCGCGCCTTTCCGATGCCCTGGTTCTCCTCGAAGTGCACGGGTATGACGCGGCTGTCGAGGGCGGCGTATTCGTCGAGTATCCGGCCGCAGGCGTCGGGGGAGTGGTCGTCGATGGCGACGATCTCGAAGTCCTCGAAGGACTGGGACAGAATGGAGTCCAAGCACGCACGCAGATATCCCTGGACTTTGTAGACAGGGACGACAACGCTTATTTTCGGCGAAGCGTTTCCATTCGCTACGGGCATGCTTGGGGCTCCTGGACTGTCGGTCAGACTCTCAACCGCCTCCCGCTGCCGGGTGCGGCGTGGGAGGCGAGAGGCACAAGGAGTGCGAGGTTAAGGGGCGTTTAACCCTACCCTAACGTGCCCTACCGGATGGTCTCACCGTACGACCGCGCGCGACCGGACGCCCCGGATGTGGCGCGACTCACGGGCGCTCGCGCGCGCGTTCCCGGGGGTGGCGGCCGGATCCGGGATCACGGGCCGGGGGGACCCGGGCGGGGGCTACGGCGGCCCGCCTGGGTAAGAGAAGGTGAGTCCACGGTGAGAACGGCGCCGCCGGCAGCGCGAATCGGGCGATCCGGTCAACCCGCCCCGTGCGCGCGCCGCCGGGGTCCGCGGTGTGTCCCGGCCCTCGGATACGGGCCGGATGTGGTGGACCCGACACCGTTCCGGCACCGCGACCTCGGGCCCCGCGCCCGTGCGGCGCCCGTGCGCGGCATCACCGGTCCCGGCCGGCGGCACCTCGCGCGGCGGCATGGCGCGGCACGGCGGAAAAAGCCCGCCCGGAAGCCGGAAAAGAGAAGCCGGAAAAGGGAGCCGGCGAGAGAAAGTCGGCGAGAGAAAGTCGGCGACGGAAATCCGGAAGGCGAAAAGCGCCGCATCCCGCCCATTCCACGAACGCCGCGAATGGCCGCGCGATCCCGATTTCCCGCGGCGCCGCCCGTCACAGGGGAACCCCCGCGCCGCCCGGCCGGACCGCTCGGCGCGCGCGGCGAGCGGCCCGGGGTCCGCCCAGCGAAACCGGAGCGCACCGAAGGTCCCGGGTCGCGTACATTGCGCAGCACGAGGCCGGTACACGGGCGAAGGGGACGGCAGGCAAGGTGGCAAGCGCGAGGCGGGCCGTGAGCGAGGCCCGCAGGATCGTCGTCAAGGTGGGCTCCTCCTCCCTGACCACCGCGGCGGGCGGCCTGGACGCCGACCGGGTGGACGCCCTGGTGGACGCGCTGGCCAAGAGCCGCGGCGGCGAGAAGGAGGTCGTCCTCGTCTCCTCCGGCGCCATCGCCGCGGGGCTCGCCCCGCTCGGGCTGCGCCGCCGCCCCCGCGACCTGGCCCGGCAGCAGGCCGCCGCCAGCGTCGGACAGGGGCTGCTGGTCGCCCGGTACACCGCCTCCTTCGCCCGGTACGGCGTCCGCGTCGGCCAAGTCCTGCTCACCAGCGACGACATGAGCCGCCGCGCCCACCACCGCAACGCCTCCCGCACCCTCGACAAGCTGCTCGCGATGGGCGCCCTGCCGATCGTCAACGAGAACGACACCGTCGCCACCGACGAGATCCGCTTCGGTGACAACGACCGGCTCGCCGCCCTCGTCGCCCACCTCGTCCACGCGGACCTGCTCGTCCTCCTCTCCGACGTCGACGGCGTCTACGACGGCGACCCCAGCAGGCCCGGCACCTCCCGGATAGCGGAGGTGCGCGGCCCCGCGGACCTCGCGGGCGTCGAGATCGGCAGCGCGGGCAAGGCCGGCGTCGGCACCGGCGGCATGGTGACGAAGGTGGAGGCCGCGCGGATCGCGGCCGCCGCCGGCATCCCGGTGGTGCTGACCAGCGCCGTGCACGCGGCGGACGCCCTCGGCGGCGGCGACACCGGCACGTACTTCCACCCCACCGGCAAGCGCTCGGCCGACCGGCTGCTCTGGCTCCAGCACGCCTCCACCCCGCAGGGCGCGCTCACCCTGGACGACGGCGCCGTGGAGGCGGTCGTCAAGGGCCGCAAGTCGCTGCTGCCCGCCGGAATCGCCGCGGTCGAGGGCGAGTTCAGCGCGGGCGACCCCGTGGAACTACGGGACACCGCTGGCCGCGCGGTGGCACGGGGGCTCGTCAGCTTCGACGCCAAGGAGATCCCCCGGCTGATCGGGCGTTCGACCCACGAGCTGGCGCGCGAGCTGGGCCCGGCGTACGAACGCGAGGTCGTACACAGGGACGACCTGGTGCTCCTGCACGGGTGACAGTCGTACAGCGGGGCGCCCCTACGGGCCTCCGCTGGGGGACGTTCCGTGAAACCGCCCCGCGAAGCCTTACGGCCTGCTCAACTTTGTGTGCGAGACATGTTTCCGAGCACGTGGGTGAAGGAGGCCGTCGTGAGACGAGTGCGCCCTGGGGGTACCACCCGAGGTGCCCTGACGAGCGTCGCGGCCGGGGGCACCTACGAGGAGCCCAGGGACCTGCCCAGGCTGTGGCACGTCACCCTCAGCGTGGCCGGCCCGAGCGTCCCGCTCACGGAGCTGCGCCGGGCCCTGGAGAAGCTGGCTCACGACCATTCCTTCCTGCTGACCAGCAGATACGCGAGCGACCACGCCGAGATCCGGTACTGGGAAGAGGCCCGCGACCTGCACGACGCGGCGGCCGTCGCGCTGCGCCTGTGGGGCGAGCACCGGCTCAGTGCCGGACTGCCCCCCTGGGAGATCGTCGGGCTGGAGGTCATCGACCGCGAGACGTACCACCAGCGCATCGCCGAGGGCTACGGCCCGCCGCCCGCGACCCCCGTAGGGGTCCACCCCTTCTGACCCTTGCGGGCCCTTACCGGGGGGTTCGTCTCGGGGTGTGGGACGTGCGCGGAAGGTCCCGCACCGCGCACTACCCTTCCCCCATGACCACGCTCTCGCCGTACGACTCGATGTCCCCGGTCACCCAGGCCGCCTACCGGGCCCGGGCCGCCGCCGCCGACCTCGCGCCGCTGCCGCGCTCGGTGAAGGACGACGCGCTGCTCGCCATCGCCGACGCCCTGGAGGTCCGCTCCGCGGAGATCGTGGAGGCCAACGCCAAGGACGTGGCCAAGGCGCGCGAGGCCGGCACCAGCGAGGCCATCGTGGACCGGCTTACCCTCACCCCCGAGCGGGTCCGCGCCATCGCCGCCGACGTGCGCGACGTCGCCGGGTTGCCCGACCCGGTCGGCGAGGTGGTCCGCGGCTCCACCCTGCCCAACGGCATCGACCTGCGCCAGGTCCGCGTCCCGCTCGGCGTCGTCGGCATCGTCTACGAGGCCCGCCCGAACGTCACCGTCGACGCCGCCGCCCTCTGCCTGAAGTCGGGCAACGCCGTCCTGCTGCGCGGCTCCGCCTCGGCCTACGAGTCCAACACCGCCCTGGTCCGGGTCGTCCGGGACGCGGTCGGCGGCGCCGGGCTGCCCGCCGACGCCGTGCAACTGGTGCCGGGGGAGAGCCGCGAGTCCGTGCGCGAGCTGATGCGCGCCCGCGGCCTGGTCGACGTCCTCATCCCGCGCGGCGGCGCCTCCCTGATCAGGACCGTGGTCAGCGAGTCCACCGTCCCCGTCATCGAGACCGGCACCGGCAACTGCCACGTCTACGTCGACGCGCAGGCCGACATCGACATGGCGATCGACATCCTCGTCAACTCCAAGGCCCAGCGGGTCAGCGTGTGCAACGCGGCCGAGACCCTGCTGGTCCACCAGGACATCGCCGCCGAGTTCCTGCCGCGCGCCCTGGACGCCCTCGCCGAGGCCGGCGTCACCGTGCACGCCGACGAGCGGGTCATGGCCCACGCCAAGGACTCGAAGGCCACCGTGGTCGAGGCCACCCCGGAGGACTGGGAGACCGAGTACCTGTCGTACGACATCGCCGCCGCCGTGGTGGACTCGCTCGACAAGGCCGTCGAGCACATCCGGCTGTGGACCTCCGGGCACACCGAGGCGATCGTCACCACCTCGCAGCAGGCCGCCCGCCGCTTCACCCAGTTGGTCGACTCGACCACGGTCGCCGTGAACGCCTCCACCCGGTTCACCGACGGCGGCCAGTTCGGCTTCGGCGCCGAGATCGGCATCTCCACCCAGAAGCTGCACGCCCGGGGCCCGATGGGCCTGCCGGAGCTGACCAGCACCAAGTACATCGTCACCGGCGACGGACACGTCCGCCGCTGAGCAGGCGGATGAATTTCCATACCGTCTGCCCAAATTGATCCCCCAGGTCTACTCTGGATGCGTGCCGGAGGACGTGGGGGGCACGCCGTTCCCTGACGGCGGGGAGCCCGACGACGACCGCGACCATGGGGTGTCGGACGAAGAGTTCGCCTCCGTGGTCTTCGACGAGGCCTTCGTGCGGGCGGCCACGGTCCATGAGCCGACCGCCGTCGAGCGGCTCCTCGCCGCCGCGGAGGCCAGAGCCGAGGCCTCCGAGGAGGCCCGCCGCGCCCGCGCCCGAGGCGAGCGGTACGGGAGCGCCGATCTCGGCGCGGACCCGGACGACGACCTGGACGAGCTGGACGGGGTCTACGCCCTCGACCGGGGCCCCTTCGACGGCCACGGCAAGCAGGCCCGCTGGCACCGGCCGGTGGCCTGGGTGCTCGCCGTGGTGATGGGGGTCGGCATGGTCGCCCTGGCCTTCGCCGCGGTCTACCGGGGCACCTCCCCGGGCAGCGGGGACCAGTTGCCGCCGCCCAGCACGACCGGCCAGAACCAGGTCCCCACGGTGGCTCCCGTCCGCCCCGTGGTGTCGGCGGTGCCGCTCCTGCCCTGAGTGGCATCCGGGTGAGGGCTTGTCAGAAGTTGTGGTGGAGCGGGGCGTTTACCCGGGGCGCGGGAAACCCACTCTGAAAGTATGGGCGGGCCTGGAGACCCACCGGAGGGGACACCCGAGGGCGGCCCCGGCGGTGCAGAGGACGAATACCGATCCGTCGTGTTCGACGAGTCGTTCGTGCGCGCTGCCCGCCTCCAGGAGTACTCGGCCGAGGAGCGGATGGCCGACCACGCGCCCGCCGTACGCCGCCGCCCGCTGCACCGGGGGCTCGCCCGCCAGGCGATGATCCTGGTCCTGCTGATCGCCGTGGCCTTCGGCACCGCCGTCTACATGGGTGTCCGCCACCCCTACGACTCCGCCGAGGCGCCGCGGCCGGTGGAGCCCCTGCGGATGACGGTGATACCGCTCGCCCCGCAGGGCAGGGTGCCGGGCGGGACGGACGCGGAGGCGCTGTACGCGCACAGCCCCGCCGCGCAGTTCGACGTCGGCGCCGAGGGGGTACCGCTGCCGGCCGCGCGGGGCACCGCGCACTTCTCCGGCAGCCAGGTCATGACGGCGCTGACCACCGCCAAGGACTACATCGTCCGCTCCTCGCTCTACCCCGAGGTGCTCACCGGCCGGGCGACGGCTCCGGCGCGGGCGCTGGTGGACTCCGACCAGCTCGCGCAGTTCGACGGGAGCTTCGAGCACCCGGCGGCAGACGGCCGGCACGCCCCGACCGGCTGGCTGGTGCGCCTCGACCCGGCCCGCGACCGGCTGGCCGACGACCGGATCCGCGTCCAGGGCGCGCTGCGCTTCACCGAGGCCGACCCGGCCACGCTGGAGGTCAGCGCCGACCACACCTTCGTCTACGCCCTGCGCCCCGCCGGCACCGCGAGCGCCCCCGTCTCCCTCTTCACCGTCCGCCGCGCCCTGACCTTCCGCTTCACCAGCGACGACCTGCGCACCCGCCAGGTCCAGCTGATCTCGTCCTACGTCCAGGCCGGCCCGCTGTCCTGCGCCGAGGACGCCACGTCCTACCTCCACCCCCTGCTGGCGGGCGAGGCCCCGCACCCCGGCGCCCCGGCGGGCACCAACCCGTACGAGACCGACAGCCCGGCCTCGCTGTGCGGCACGCTGGCCACCGGGGCGCAGCCGAGGGCGTGAGGCCCGCGGGCCCCACCCCCCTCGGCCTCGGTTACCCCGCGTCCGGTGCCGCGTCGCCCTTCGCCGGCGGCGGGCTCTTGAAGCCGTCGAAGCCGCGCTTGACCCGGCCGCCCAGGTCGCCCGCGCCGCCCGCCAGGTCGGTGACCAGCTTCATCAGGGGGTCCTTCGAGTCCTTGACGTCACTCGCGTAGCTCGCCGCGGACTCGCGGAAGGAGTCGCCGACCGAGGCGTCCTTGTCGTCGTCGCGGCGCGGGTAGTGGCCGTCCATGATCCGCTGGTAGTCCCGCGACTCGGCCCACTTCTTCAGCTCGGCCGCGCGCACGGTGGTGAACGGGTGCGAGCGGGGCAGCACGTTCAGGATCTTGAGCACGGAGTCGCGCAGGTCGCCCCCGGAGTCGTACTCCTCGGCCTGCTCCAGGAACGCGTCCACGTTCATCTCGTGCAGATGGTTGCCGCCCGCTATCTTCATCAGGCCGCGCATCGAGGCCCGTACGTCCTGGCCCACCAGCAGCCCGGCCCGGTCCGCGGACAGCTCGGACTTGCGGAACCACTCCCGCAGCGCCGCGATGATCGCCATGACCGCGAGATTGCCCAGCGGGATCCAGGCGACCTTGATCGCCAGATTCGTCAGGAACAGCAGGACGGTGCGGTACACGGAGTGCCCGGACAGCGCGTGTCCCACCTCGTGTCCGACGACCGCCCGCATCTCCTCCTCGTCCAGCAGCTCCACCAGGCCCGTGGAGATCACGATGATCGGCTCGTCCAGGCCGATGCACATCGCGGTCGGCTGCGGGTCCTGCGTGACGTACATCGGCGGGACCTTCGGCAGGTCCAGGATGTAGCAGGCGTCCAGGAGCATGTCGTGCAGATGACCGAACTGCCGTTCGGAGACGCGGACCGAGTCGGACAGGAACAGCAGCCGCAGGCTCCGCTCCGGCAGCAGCCCGCTGAGTGCCTTGAACACCTGGTCGAACCCGCTGAGTTTGCGCAGTGCCACCAGGGCGGACCGGTCGGCCGGATGCTCGTACGCCCGCGAGGAGATCCCCGGGAAGCGCGTCCGCTGCCTGCTCGGCACCCGTTCGTGCCCGCTCTGCCGATCACCGTCGTGCATGTCTTCCCCCAAGTGCGTGTGAGTGCCGTGGGCCCCCGAGGCGGGGTTCAGCCTAGGCGGAGATACCGTGGACGGGCAGACAGCCGAAGGAGTCCACGCCATGGAGCACCACCCCGCAGCCGCCCGGCTGACCGAGGCCGCAGCGAACGCCACCCAGCAGCCCGGGGGCGGCGGAGACCTGCTCCGCATCGTGCTGGTCGTGATGGTCCTGGGCTGCGCGCTGACCGCCTGGTTCCTGCTGCGCGGCTACAAGCAGAAGGACGACTGACGGACGGCCGGAGTTCCCCGCCCCGGACGCCCGCTTCCCGACGGCGGAGTCGGCGTGATCGCCGAAGCACCACCCGCATACGATGAGCCGACGTCTTTATCCCGCCCACACGCGATAGGTCCTGTCGAAGATGATGCTCACCAGCGCCGCAGCCCCGCTGATCTCCCTCGCCGCCGAAGAGGGCGGCCACCACGACAGCCTGAACCCCGCCGTCACCGGCGGCGCCGCCTTCGTCATCCTGCTTCTCCTGCTGTGGATCACGACCCGCTTCAACCGCGACCGCTGAGCCGGGGGACCGGCCCCGGCCGGACGCCGGAGACCGGGCCGGTAGGGTCTGCACGCATGGGAGAGCAGGACATGCCTACCGGTCCGGCGCGCGCAGCCGCCGCCGACACGGTCAACCAGCCGCAGTACCGCCGGCACCGGCCGGGCCACGGCCCCGCCCGCCCCGGCAAGCGGCGCCTGGGTGTCATGGGCGGCACCTTCGACCCGATCCACCACGGGCACCTCGTGGCGGCCAGCGAGGTCGCCGCGCAGTTCCGGCTGGACGAGGTGGTGTTCGTGCCCACCGGCCAGCCGTGGCAGAAGTCCCACCGCCAGGTCTCCCCGGCCGAGGACCGCTATCTGATGACGGTCATCGCCACCGCCGAGAACCCGCAGTTCTCCGTCAGCCGCATCGACATCGACCGCGGCGGCCCCACCTACACCGTGGACACCCTGCGCGACCTGCGCGCCCTCAACCCGGACACCGACCTGTACTTCATCACCGGTGCCGACGCCCTCGCCCAGCTTCTGACCTGGCGCGACAGCGAGGAGCTGTTCTCCCTCGCGCACTTCATCGGCGTCACCCGGCCCGGACACCACCTCAGCAACCCGGGACTGCCCGAGGGCGGCGTCTCGCTGGTCGAGGTCCCGGCGCTCGCCATCTCGTCCACAGACTGCCGTGCGAGAGTCGCCAAGGGCGACCCCATCTGGTACATGGTGCCGGACGGAGTCGTGCGCTACATCGACAAGCGCGAGCTGTACCGCGGCGAGTGAGCCGAGAGGGGCACCGGTGAACGACCGATACGACGCGGGTGACGCCGGCTACGGCGCGGAACCGTACGAGCTCGTCGGCTACGACGAGTACGGCCGGCCCGTCTACCGCCAGGTTCCGGCGCAGCAGGCTCCGCGCGGGTCCTACGACCCTTACGGCAGGCAACAGGACTACGGCTACGACCCCTACGGCACCCCCCAGCCCGCGCAGCCGTACGAGTCGTACGACACCGGACAGCAGCCGCAGACCCCGGCGTACCCCGCGAACGACGGCTACCCCGGCGCTGACGGCTACCCCGGTTACGACCCCTACGGCACGCAGGGCCCGGGGCACGGGGGGAGTTCCGGGTACGACCCCTACGGGCAGGCCGCGAGCAGCGGGCAGCAGCCCCGGGTCGCCGAGCAGACCGCGCACATCCCCCAGCAGGCGGGACCGCCGGGCGCCGCCCGGCCCAACCCGTACGCGGAACTCGCGAGCGAGCACGCCGACGACCAGGACGGGCCGGACGGCCCGGACGGCGAACCGGGTTACCACACCGAGCAGTTCGCGTTCGTGGAGGACCCGGACGGCGACTCCGAGGACGTCATCGACTGGCTGAAGTTCACCGAGAACCGCACCGAACGCCGCGAGGAGGCCCGCCGCCGCGCCCGCAGCCGGCTGATCGCCCTCGGCGTCGTCCTCGCCCTCGTCGCCGTCGGCGGCGTCGGCTACCTCTGGTACGCCGGGAAGCTGCCCTTCCTGTCCTCCTCCGGCGCCGGCGCCGGCGCGGCCACTCCGGTCGGCGCCCAGAAGCGCGACGTGATCGTCGTCCACCTGCACAACACCGGCAAACGCGGCACCTCGACCATGCTGCTGGTCGACAACACCACCACCAAGCGGGGCAGCACCGTCCTGCTGCCCAACTCCCTCGCGCTGACCGACGACGACGGCTCCACCACCACCCTCGCCAAGTCGGTGGACGACGACGGCTCCTCCGGCACCCGCGACCAGCTGAACACCGTCCTCGGCACCGACATCCAGGGCACCTGGCGGCTGGACACCCCCTACCTCCAGAACCTGGTCGACCTCGTCGGCGACATCGACATCGACACCAACACCGACGTGCCCGACCCGGACGCCAAGAAGAAGGGCACCGAGCCGCTCGTCTCCAAGGGCAGCGACCAGACCCTCAGCGGCAAGATGGCCGTGGGCTACGCCACCTACCGGGCCCCCGGCGAGTCGGAGAACGCCCAGCTTGAGCGGTTCGGGCAGGTCATGCAGGGCGTGCTGCGCAAGATCTCCACTGATGCGCCGGACGCCACGGTCACCGTGCAGAGCCTTGCGCAGATCCTCGACCCCTCGCTCACCGACAAGGACCTCGGCGCCTTCCTGGCCAAGCTCGCCGGCCTCGCCAAGGTGGGCGACTACAAGACGACCCTCCTGCCCGTGCAGCCCGACGGCACGCTCAGCGCCCAGACCGGCAGCGGCGTGGTCAGGGACATCCTCGGCGGCACCGCCAAGAGCCCCGACGCCGGCAGCGCGCTCCGGGTCTCGGTGCAGAACGCCACCGGGGTCAAGGACGACACCGAGCAGGCCCGCGTGGTGCTGCTGAACGGCGGCTTCACCTTCCTGGAGGGCGGCAGCGGCGGCACCCGGGCCACCTCGGAGGTCGTCTACCAGAACGCCTCCGACAAGCAGAACGCCACCGAGGTCGCCAAGACCCTCGGCCTGCCCGCGGGCTCCGTCACCAAGGGCACGGTCCGCTCGGGCGCCGATGTCTCGGTGGTCCTGGGCCAGGACTACAAGCCGTCCGGCTCCTGACCGCGGTCGGGGCCTCTCTTTCGCAGGGCCCTGGGCGGTGCCCCGCGCGATGCCTTTTATCGCGTGGGGCGCCCCCGGCGGTCCGTGAGACCCTTGAGGCTCAGTGCCCGCCGACGGAAAGCCACGCAGTGACCGCCACCGATCGTTCCCTTGAGCTCATCAACACCGCCGCCCAGGCGGCTGCCGACAAGCTCGCCCATGACGTCATCGCCTACGACGTCAGCGACGTCCTGTCGATCACGGACGCCTTCCTGCTCGCGTCCGCGCCGAACGACCGCCAGGTCAAGGCCATCGTCGACGAGATCGAGGAGCGCCTCCAGAAGGAACTCGGCGCCAAGCCGGTACGCCGCGAGGGCGACCGCGAGGCCCGCTGGGTGCTGCTCGACTACGTCGACATCGTCGTCCACGTCCAGCACAGCGAGGAGCGCGTCTTCTACGCCCTGGAGCGGCTGTGGAAGGACTGCCCCGAGATCGAGCTGCCCGCCGACGCCAAGGCCACCCGTGGCAAGGGCGAGGAGCACGCCAAGCTGCAGACGGCCGAAGCCGACGGGGAGTCGGACGGGGAGTGGTGATGAGCGCCACGGGTGAGGTGACCGACCGCAAGGACCGGGGCCGCCGCGTCATCCTGTGGCGGCACGGCCAGACCGCGTGGAACGTGGAGCGCCGCTTCCAGGGCAGCACGGACGTGCCGCTGACCGAGACCGGCGTCGGCCAGGCCCGCCGCGCCGCCCGGCTGCTCGCCTCCCTGCGCCCCGACGCGATCGTCTCCTCGGATCTGACGCGGGCCGCGGACACGGCCGCCGAGCTGTCCGCCCTCACCGGCCTCGACGTCACCCGCGAGGAGGGCCTGCGCGAGACCTACGCGGGCGTCTGGCAGGGGCTGACGCACGAGGAGATCATCGCCCGCCACGGCGATCAGTACGCCGCCTGGAAGCGCGGCGAGGCGGTCCGCCGGGGCGGGGGCGAACTGGAGACCGAGGTCGCCGACCGCGCCGCGCCCGTCGTCCTGCGGCACGTGGAGAAGCTGCCCGTGGACGGCACCCTGGTGGTCGTCAGCCACGGCGGCACCATCCGCACCACCATCGGCCGGCTGCTCGGCCTCCAGGCCGCGCACTGGGAGAGCCTCGGCGGCCTCTCCAACTGCTGCTGGTCCGTGCTCGGCGAAGGCGCGCGCGGCTGGCGCCTGCTGGAGCACAACGCCGGCACCCTCCCCGAGCCCGTCCTCGGCGACGACACCTGAGCCCGTCGCTGCGCCGCACACCCCGGATTTCACTTTCTGGCAGGTCACAGGCTAAAGTTCTTCTTGTTCGCCCCGCCGAGCGGGAAGAACACAGCAAGGGGCTATAGCTCAGTTGGTAGAGCGCCTGCATGGCATGCAGGAGGTCAGGAGTTCAATTCTCCTTAGCTCCACAGGAGGAAGATCCCGTCCCCGTCAGGGGGGCGGGATCTTCCGTTTGTCCTGACTGTTTGACCTGGCAGTCCCGTGTTCGGACCGGTGTCAAGGCGTCGCTGACCGTGTCGGCCCCGCCGTGGCAGAATCAAACGGCCGGAAGGGGGCGCGGCCCGACGGGAGCTGATCGATGGGTGCACACAGGCGGAAGTGCGACTGGTGCGGCAGCGGTACGCCCATCGTCCGCGACATGGAGCCGGTCAACGCCGACTACCAGTACTGGTGCGAGGAATGCGCGCGGGCGCTGATCATAAAAGGCGACCCCATCGAGACGTACCGGGAGCTGGAGGGCGAGCCGATCTACGGCCGTCTCCTGGAAGAGCACTGCACCCTCAAGAGGTTCTACTCCTTCGTCGCCGCCTGAGTGGATCATCGTTAAATCGGACATTCGCGACTAAATAGTCGTAACGGAAACCGATTTGGCGCTCCAGCTCGGGACCTGTAATGTTTACGACGTCGCCGGGGGAACCGGGCGAAACGAAACAAGGGGCTATAGCTCAGTTGGTAGAGCGCCTGCATGGCATGCAGGAGGTCAGGAGTTCAATTCTCCTTAGCTCCACAGAAATCGAGGGCGGATCATCCGGAAGGATGGTTCGCCCTCGATCCGTTCGTGCCCCGCTTCCCCGCTCGCGCGACGCCTGCGGTACCCTAGGCGCCATGCGTGCCGTACGCCTTCTGCTTAGCGGGCCGCGCTGATCAGTACCGACCCCGGTGGTACCCGTGAGGTCGGCATCGGCGCGGCGTCCCCTCCTGTGTGAGGGGATTTTTCATTTCTGCAGGCAGAGACGATCGATGGAGCTTTGAGGATCATGAGCGAGACGAACCCCGCTGCCGCCGCGACTCCGGCGGAAGCCGCCCCGTACCGCTACACGGCCGCCATGGCAGCCGAGATCGAGGCACGCTGGCAGGACTTCTGGGACGAAGACGGCACCTACGCGGCGGCCAACCCCAAGGGTGACCTGGCGGGCGACGCCGAGCTGGCCGCCAAGCCCAAGAAGTTCATCATGGACATGTTCCCGTACCCCTCCGGTGCGGGCCTGCACGTCGGCCACCCGCTGGGCTACATCGCCACCGACGTCTACGCCCGGTTCCAGCGCATGACCGGCCACAACGTCCTGCACACCCTGGGCTTCGACGCCTTCGGCCTGCCCGCCGAGCAGTACGCCGTGCAGACCGGCACGCACCCGCGCGTGTCCACCGAGGCCAACATGGAGAACATGAAGGCCCAGCTGCGCCGGCTGGGCCTGGGCCACGACAAGCGCCGGTCCTTCGCCACGATCGACCCGGACTACTACAAGTGGACCCAGTGGATCTTCCTGCAGATCTTCAACTCCTGGTACGACGACGAGGCCCGCAAGGCCCGCCCGATCGCCGAGCTGATCGCCCAGTTCGAGACCGGTGAGCGCGCGATCGCGGGCACCACGCGTGGCTGGAACGAACTGAGTGCCGCCGAGCGCGCCGACGTCCTGGGCGAGTACCGCCTGGCCTACGCCTCCGACGCGCCGGTCAACTGGTGCCCCGGCCTGGGCACCGTGCTGGCCAACGAGGAGGTCACCGCCGACGGCCGCTCCGAGCGCGGCAACTTCCCCGTCTTCAAGGCCAAGCTGCGCCAGTGGAACATGCGCATCACCGCCTACGCGGACCGCCTGCTGGAGGACCTGGAGGAGCTGGACTGGCCCGAGGCCATCAAGCTGCAGCAGCGCAACTGGATCGGCCGCAGCGAGGGCGCCCGCGTCGACTTCCCGATCGACGGCGAGCACATCACGGTCTTCACCACCCGCCCGGACACCCTGTTCGGTGCCACCTACATGGTGCTGGCGCCCGAGCACCCCCTGGTCGACAAGTTCACCCCCGGGGCCTGGCCCGAGGGCACCCACGAGGTGTGGACCGGCGGCCACGCCACCCCCGCCGAGGCCGTCGCCGCCTACCGCGCGCAGGCCGCCGCCAAGTCCGACGTCGAGCGCCAGGCCGAGGCCAAGGACAAGACCGGCGTCTTCACCGGCGCGTTCGCCGTCAACCCGGTCAACGGCGAGCGGGTCCCCGTCTTCATCGCCGACTACGTCCTGATGGGCTACGGCACCGGCGCGATCATGGCCGTACCGGCGCACGACACCCGCGACTTCGCCTTCGCGCGCGCCTTCGAGCTGCCCATGCGCTGCGTGGTCGAGCCGACCGACGACCGCGGCACCGACACCGCCGGCTGGGACGACGCGTTCGCCTCGTACGACGCGAAGATCGTCAACTCGGCCGGCGAGGGCATCACCCTGGACGGCCTGGGCGTCGTCGAGGCCAAGGCGCGCGTCACCGAGTGGCTGGAGCGCAAGGGCCTGGGCCGGGGCACCGTCAACTTCCGCCTGCGCGACTGGCTGTTCAGCCGCCAGCGCTACTGGGGCGAGCCCTTCCCGATCGTCTACGACGAGGACGGCATCGCCCACCCGCTGCCCGAGTCGATGCTGCCGCTGGAGCTGCCCGAGGTCGAGGACTACAGCCCGCGCACCTTCGACCCGGACGACGCCGACACCCAGCCCGAGACCCCCCTGTCGCGCAACGACGAGTGGGTCCACGTCACCCTGGACCTGGGCGACGGGCCGAAGAAGTACCGCCGCGAGACCAACACCATGCCCAACTGGGCCGGTTCCTGCTGGTACGAGTTCCGCTACCTGGACCCGCACAACGACCGGCAGATGGTCGACCCGGAGATCGAGCGGTACTGGATGGGCCCGCGCGAGGGCCGGCCGCACGGCGGTGTCGACCTGTACGTGGGCGGCGCCGAGCACGCCGTGCTGCACCTGCTGTACGCCCGCTTCTGGTCCAAGGTCCTGTTCGACCTGGGGCACGTCTCCTCCGCGGAGCCGTTCCACAAGCTGTTCAACCAGGGCATGATCCAGGCCTACGTCTACCGCGACAGCCGGGGCATCGCCGTGCCGGCCGCCGAGGTGGAGGAGCGCGACGACGCGTACTACTACCAGGGCGAGAAGGTCAGCCGCCTGCTGGGCAAGATGGGCAAGTCCCTGAAGAACGCGGTGACCCCGGACGAGATCGCCGCCGAGTACGGCGCCGACACCCTGCGCCTGTACGAGATGGCCATGGGCCCGCTGGACGTCTCCCGCCCCTGGGACACGCGCGCGGTCGTCGGCCAGTTCCGGCTGTTGCAGCGGCTGTGGCGCAACGTCGTGGACGAGAACACCGGCGAGGTGACCGTGGTGGACGCGGCGCCCGACGAGGACACGCTGCGCGTCCTGCACAAGGCGATCGACGGGGTGCGCCAGGACCTGGAGGGCCTGCGCTTCAACACCGCCATCGCCAAGGTCACCGAGCTGAACAACCACCTGACCAAGGCCGGCGCGGCCCTGCCGAGGTCGGTGGCCGAGCCGCTGGTGCTGATGGTCGCCCCGCTGGCCCCGCACGTCGCCGAGGAGCTGTGGCGCCGCCTGGGCCACTCCGACTCGGTCGTCCACCAGGACTTCCCGGTCGCCGACCCGCGGTACGTGGTGGACGAGACCGTGACCTGCGTCGTCCAGATCAAGGGCAAGGTCAAGGCCCGCCTGGAGGTGCCGCCGGGCATCTCCGAGGAGGAGCTGGAGAAGGTGGCGCTGGCCGACGAGAAGGTCGTCGCGGCGCTGGACGGCGCGGCCATCCGCAAGGTGATCGTGCGTGCGCCGAAGCTGGTGAACATCGTTCCGGCGTAACGGCGACGCCTCTCGGGGTACTCCCCTACGGGCAGGTTCGGGGTTTTTCTGGAACCCCGGACCTGCCCGTTGCGTTTACCGTTGAGGAGTGCCGCGACGCGCGGCGCACCGTCCGAGGAGGAGCGTCGTGGAAGCAGTGATCATCGTCATCGCCCTGCTCTTCCTGGCCTTCGTCGCCCTGGGCGCGTACGCCACTATCAAGGTGGTGAGCGCCGCCAAGCGCGGCGTGGACCGCACCATCGTCCAGGCCCGGCGCACCGTCGAGGACCACACGCTGCGCGCCAAGTCCCTTGCCCACGTGGGCCCGGCCGCCGAGCTGGCCCAGCTGCGGCTCACCCTGCGCACCTCCATGCGCGCCACCCAGGACGCGCTGCAAGCGGGCGCGGCCGAGGACGAGTCGCTGAAGGAGTCCCTGGGCCTCTTCGAGCGCCTCAGCGCGCACGGACACGAGCTGGACGACGACCTCAAGCGCCTGGAGTCCGAGCCCGACCGCGCCACGCTCGCCGCCCGGCTGCCCGAGCTGCGCGCCCGCACCGAGCGCGTCACCAAGTCCGCCGACGCCCTGCGCTGGGCCGTCCGCGACCGCGCCCGCCGCTTCGCCGACGACGATCTCGGCGCCCTCAGCGCCCAGATCGACATGGAGGCCGACGCCCTGCGCCACTGGACCCGGCCCGGGGCCCCCGAGGAGCCGGCCCCGAGGCCCGCGCCCCACTCCCTCACCCCGCCCACGCCGCGCCCCTCCTACCCCTGGCAGAAGACCCCGCGTCCCGAAAGCACCACCTGACCGCCACCCGACCACCACGCGTCCCGGGCTTGAGCGCGCCGCCCGGGGGCACACGCCAGGGGCCGGGCTGCCGCGCGTGCGCCCCGGCGGGTAACCTCCAGCTCATGTCCCGCCATGTCGCCATCGTCACCGATTCCACGGCCTACTTGCCGCCCCGGACGATGGAGCGGCACGACATCACCGCGGTGCCCCTGACCGTGGTCCTCGGCGACCAGGCGCTCGAAGAGGGCACCGAGATCTCCACCCGCGCCCTGGCCCAGGCCCTGCAGAAGCGGCGCCCCGTCACCACCTCGCGCCCCAGCCCCCAGGTGTTCGCGGAGACCTACCGCAGAGTCGCCGAGTCCGGCGCGCGCGGCATCGTCTCCCTGCACTTGTCCGGCGAGCTGTCCGGCACGTACGACGCGGCCGTCGTCGCGGCCCGGGAAGCGCCGGTGCCCGTGCGGGTGGTGGACACCGGGATGGTCGCGATGGCCCTCGGCTTCTGTGCCCTCGCCGCGGCCGGGGCGGCGGAGGCGGGCGGCACCGTGGACGACGCCGTCACCGCCGCCGAGAAGCGGGCCGCCGGCACCTCCGCCTACTTCTACGTCGACACCCTCGACTATCTGCGCCGCGGCGGCCGCATCGGCGCCGCCCAGGCCCTGCTCGGCTCCGCCCTCGCGGTCAAACCCCTGCTCCAACTCGACGGCGGCCGCATCGAACTGCTGGAAAAGGTCCGCACGGCGTCCAAGGCGATCGCGCGCCTGGAGGAGATCGCCGCGGAGCGCGCGGGCGGCGCCGAGGTGGACATCGCCGTCCATCACCTGGCCGCTCCCGAGCGCGCGGCAGCGCTCGCCGACCGGCTGCGGGAGCGGGTGCCGGGACTGGGAGAACTACACGTCAGCGAGGTGGGGGCGGTGATCGGGGCGCACACCGGGCCGGGGCTGCTGGGGGCGGTGGTCTCGCCTCGGTGAGGCGGGGTGAGGACTGGGGGCTCGTAGTGGGGTCGTTGAGGGTCACCCACACGAGTGCGGGAGTTATCCACAACTCATCGGGATTCCCCGGGTATTGACCAAGATCATCGCGAAGTCGCGGGATGTCCGATCCTCGTCCCATGGCACTCCGATCACGTTCCCGCACCGTCATTCCGGCCAGCGGCCCCGGCCGTGGCCCCGCCTCCGACGTCCGCACGCGGCATCGCGCGAGCGAGCACCGGCGGATCCGTCACCGCGGGCCCGCGCCCGCGGAGGATCTGCGACGCCGGGCGGAACTCCTCTTCGGCGAACAGGCCGTGCAGCGGCGGGAGTCGGGTAAGGCGCCGCCGGACGCGAGCGTGCCCGGACCGGTGCTGCCGCCGGAGCCCGCCGATCCGGTGCCCCCGGACTGGCGGGAGCGGGCCGGGATGGCGTTGCGGGAGCGGCTGCCGGTGTGGTTGCAGTCGCGGTGCGGGGTGGAGCGACGGGGGACCGTGGCGCTTGCCGTGCTGCTGGTGGTCGCCGCCTTGTTCGCCGTGCAGCACTTCCGGGCGGGCCGGCCCGAGTCGGTGAGCGCGCCCCGCGTGGTGCGCGCGCAGGCGACGTACGCGAAGGCGCCGCCGCCCGGCGCGGGCGGTGGCGGGGAGGGCGCTCCGGCTCCGGGCGGGGAGATCGTGGTGGACATCGGCGGCAAGGTCCGCGATCCGGGAGTCCGCCGGCTCCCCGCGGGTTCCCGGGTGGCCGACGCGTTACGGGCGGCGGGCGGTGTCCGGCCGGGCGTGAACACCGACGGCCTCAACAGGGCCCGCTTCCTGGTCGACGGCGAGCAGGTGCTCGTCGGCGATCAAACGGCCGCCGGAGCACCCGCGGGCGCGGCCGCCCCCACCGGCCCGGCCGCGCCGGTCTCCCTCAACACGGCCACCGAGGACCAGCTCGACACCCTGCCGGGAGTCGGCCCCGTGCTGGCCCGCCACATCATCGACTACCGCACCCGGCACGGCGGTTTCCGCTCGGTGGACGACCTGCGCCAGGTCAACGGCATCGGCGACCGCCGCTTCACCGACCTCCGCGATCTGGTACGGCCATGAGCACCGGCTTCCCCCACGGCTCCGAGCCCGGCCCGGAGCCCGACCCCGAGGCCGGACCCGAGCCGGGCCCCCTGGACCTGCGCTTGGTGCCACCCGCCCTCGTGGCCTGGGCCACGGCGGCGCTGACACTGGACGCCCCGGCCGCCCGGACCGGGTGGATCGTGGCCCTCTCCCTGCTCGGCGGGATCGCCCTGCTGGGCGCGCGCCGGGCCGGCCGGGCCCCGGAGCGGCCGGACGGGCGGCCCGGCTGGGCACGGGCCTCGCTCGCCGCGGTGCTCCTCTGCGTCGCCGCGTCGGCCACGTCCGCGGGGCTCCAGGGCGCGGACGTACGAAGCGGACCGGTACCCGCACTTGCCCGGCGCTCCGCCACCGTGACCGCCGACATCGAGCTGACCGGTGACCCCTGGCTGAGCAGACCCCGGGTGCGCGGGGACCACACGGCTCCGGTGGCGGTGCTGGTCCGGGCGGAGGTGAGGCGCGTCGAGGAGAGTGACGGGAGGAGTACGCGGACCCGGGCGCCTGTCCTGGTGGTGGTCGAGGGAGATGCGCCGGGGCCTGAAGGAGACACCGGAACGCCGTCTGCGCACGGGGCTCCGGGCGGACCTGACGGGCCGCCGCCGTGGGCCGGGGCCTTGGCGGCGCCGGGCCGGCCGGGCGCGGTGTCCGGGGTTTCCCTCGCCGGAGATTCCGGGGCGCGGGACCGGGCGGTGACGGCGGCGGAGGTCTCCCGGGCGCGGGCCGGGCAGGCAGCCTGGCTTCGGCTGCTGCCGTCCACGCGGTTGCGGGTGGGCGGGCGGCTGGTGCCCGCCCTTGCCGGGGGCGATCGGACGGCGGCCGTGCTCAGGGTGCGGGGGCTGCCCGGCGCGAGGATCACGGCGGGGCCGAGCGGGACGCAGCGGCTGGCGGGGCGGCTGCGGGACGGGCTCCGCGCGGCGAGCGATGGACTGCCCGCGGACGCGCGGGCGTTGCTGCCCGGCCTGGTCGTCGGGGACACCTCACGGATCACGCCCGAGCTGGAGGACGCCTTCAAGGCGACCGACCTGACCCACACCCTCGCGGTCTCCGGCAGCAACCTCACGGTGCTGCTCGCCCTGCTCATCGGCCCGCCGGGACTGGCCCGGCTGACCGAACGCCGGGGCCTGGCCCCGCGCCTGGGGCTCTCCCTGCGGTCGACCGCCCTGCTCGCGGGGGCGCTCACGCTGGGATTCGTGATCGTGTGCCGGCCCGATCCCAGCGTGCTGCGGGCCGCCGCCTGCGGAGCGATCGCGCTGCTCGCCCTGGCCACGGGGCGCCGCAGATCCCTCGTCCCGGCCCTGGCCACGGCCGTACTGCTGCTGGTGCTGTACGACCCGTGGCTGGCCCGGAGCTACGGCTTCCTGCTCTCCGTGCTGGCCACCGGCGCGCTGCTGACGCTGGCACCGGGCTGGAGCGAAGGGCTGCGCCGGCACCGGGTGCCGCCGAGGCTCGCCGAGGCGCTGGGCGCGGCCGCCGCGGCGCAGGTGGTGTGCGCGCCGGTCGTGGCGGTGCTGTCGGCCCGGGTGAGCCTGGTGGCGGTGCCCTGCAATCTGCTGGCCGAGGCGGCGGTGGCGCCCGCGACCGTGCTGGGGTTCGCCGCGCTGGCGACCGCACCGGTGGCGATGCCTCTGGCCAAGGCCCTGGCGTGGGGCGCGAGTTGGCCGACCGGGTGGATCGCCGGGGTGGCCAGGGCCGGGGCCGCGCTGCCCGGCGCGGGAGTGGACTGGCCGGGAGGTCGGCCGGGGGCGCTGCTGCTCGCGGCGGTCACGGTGGCCGTCGTCCTGGCCGGGCGGCGGCTGGTGCGGCATCCGTGGTGGTGCGGGCTGTTCGGGGCGCTGCTCCTGCTGGCGGTCGTGCGCCCCGCGCCGCTGACCCGGGTGCTCACGGGCTGGCCGCCGCCGGGTTGGCGGTTCGCGATGTGCGATGTCGGGCAGGGCGACGCGACCGTGCTGGCCGCGGGCGCCGGAACCGGGGTGGTCGTGGACGCCGGACCCGATCCGGCCCCGGTGGACCGCTGCCTCCGGCAGTTGGGCATCACCCGCGTCCCCCTCCTCGTGCTGACCCACTTCCACGCCGACCATGTGGCGGGGCTGACCGGTGTGCTGCGGGGGCGCGAGGTGGCCGCGATCGAGACGACGGGGTTCGAAGAGCCCGGACAGGAGGCGGAGTTCGTCAGAAAGGAGGCGGCCGCACGGCACATCCCGGTCACCCGGGCCGTGGCGGGCGAGGAGCGGCGCGCCGGGTCACTGTCCTGGCGGGTGCTGTGGCCACCCCCGGACACGTCGGTCACCGGGCCCGGCTTCGACGGTCCCAACGACGCCAGTGTGACGCTGCTGGTCCGCACGGGCGGGCTGCGGTTGCTGCTGCTGGGAGACCTCGAACCACCGGACCAGCAGGCGCTGTTGCGGTCTCCGGAGGCGGCCGGGCTGGCCGGTGTGGATGTGCTGAAGGTGGCCCATCACGGGTCGGCCTACCAGGACCCGGAGTTGATACGGCTCGTGGCTCCCCGGGTGGCGCTCATCTCCTGTGGCACGGGGAACCCGTACGGCCATCCGGCCCCGTCGACGGTGGCCGCGTTGCGGTCCGGTGGCGCGCTGGTGCTGCGGACCGACCGGGACGGGGCGCTCGCGGTCGGCGGGACACCGGGGGCCGCGAGCGGGGACAGGGAGGTGAAGGTGGCGCGGGAGAGGGCCTAGCGGTGGAAGTGAGCGGGCCTAGCGGTAGAAGACGGCCACGCCGCCGTGGTGCGAGCAGGCGCCCTGGTGGTGGGCGGCGTAGGAGTAGGTGCCGTCGTTGCAGCGAGCGGTGGCGCCGTTGCCTGCGCCGGTGGAGCCCCCGCCGCCCGAGGAGCCGGAGCCCCCGCTGCCCGAGGAGCTTTTGCCGCTCCCCGAACCGGCGGACGGCGCGTGCGCGGTGACGGTCACCTTCACCTTCACCGTCTTCGTCGCCGTCACCGTCGGCGCGGGCTCGGGAGCCGCGGTCTCCGTGGCGGTGGCGGTGGCGGTTGCCGTGACCGTGGCGGTCGGCTGCACCTTGGCGGCCGTCGGCTTGGCGTCGGTCCCGTTGTCCTGGCCGCCGGCACCGGCTCCGATGCCGAGGAGGAAGGCGAGCCCGATCGTGGGCAGTACGAACCGCTTGCGCGCCCACTTGGGAGCCGTCCGCGTGGGCGGCTGCGGCGGCATCGGCGGCATGGCGTACGGGTTGGTCATGTGTCCCCCCAGGGAGCGTCGGAGGTAAGACCGTAACTTCAGATGTGATGTTCATGTGAAGTTTTCGTGAGGAAGCCGCTTGTTCGTGATGTGTAAGGGGTGATGAGAAAGAGGCGCTGGGCCGCCAATGCGGGTGGTTCCGGCGCATGCGTCGCATTGCAGTGATGTGGACCCGTGTTGCCGCGAAAGCCGCATCGTGTGATCGAATGGATCTTCGGCAGCAGAAGATGTCGAGGCGTACGGGGGTGGCGTGGATGTTCGGCCGCTGGCTGGGTAACCGGGCGAACGGGGTGCGACCGGCGAGCCCTCTGGGCGCGGTTCCGATACCGCCCGGTGCGGGGGTGTTCGGCTGCCGGGTGGTGGATCCGGTCGATCAGCCGGTCGCGGGGGCCGAGTTCTCGGTCAGCGACACCATGGGCCGCAAGGTGGTGACCGGGGGGACGGGTCCGTACGGGACCTTCCTGGCGACCGTGCCGGCCGGGGAGTATCGGCTCGCGGTGTCGGCCGAGGGGTACACGCCCTACCGGGCCACCGCGCGGGTCGAGGAGGGTGCCCTCGCCTCGCTGGGCGATGTCACCCTTCAGGTCGCCCCGCCGCCGGAGCCGCCGACGCCGGGCGAGTGGGAGCTCGACCCCGCGCACTCCTCGATCGGCTTCACCGCGCGGCACATCGGGCTGGCCAGGATCCACGGGCGGTTCAACTCCTTCGCGGGGGCGGTGCGGATCGCCGAGCGGATCGAGCACTCGGCGATGCACGTGGTGATCGACGCGGCGTCCATCGACACCGGGGTGCGGATGCGCGACGACCATCTGCGCTCGGGTGACTTCCTGGACGTACGGCGGTTTCCGACGCTGGAGTTCTACGGCGACCGGCTCACGCACCGGGGCGGCAGCCGGTGGTCGGTCACCGGCGCGCTGTCGCTGCACGGGGTGACCCGCACGGTGACGCTCGACACCGAGTACCTCGGGATGGGCAACGGCATCGAGGGCGAGACGCGGGTCGCCTGCCGGGCCACCACCGAGCTGCACCGGGACGACTTCACGGTCAGCTGGCAGTCGATGCTGGCCCGGGGTATCGCGGCGGTGGGGCCGAGCATCCGCGTCGACCTGGACGTGCAGCTCGTGCCGAAGGGGGCCAGGGGCTGACCTGGCGGTTCGGGCTTTGGGGCATGCCGGAGAATGGCGGCGTGAGCGATGTGAGACATGTGCTGGTGCTGCCCGACCGGGACGCGGCGCAGGAGGCGGCCGAGGCGCTCGGCGAGCGGTTCGGCCTCGACGAGGATCCCCGGGTGCTCCGGGACGCCCTGGCCGGCGAGGACGACGCCGAGGACGCCCAGTGGCTGGTCGTACTGGCCGACGAGCAGGAGCTGCTGGACCCCCGGGAGCTGGACGCGTTCGCGGGGGAGTGGGAGGGGTGGCGCGAGGAGCCGTGACCCGGCGGGAGCCGGCCCTCGGGGGCCGGGGCGTTGTCGGTGGCGCGTGGGATGCTTGGTGCGATGGCCAGGAAGACTGCGAATGACGACGTTCTCGCCCCGGTGACCCTCGCCGTGGGCCAGGAGGACCTGCTGCTGGACCGTGCCGTGCGCGCGGTGGTGAGCGCCGCGCGTGCCGCCGACGCGGACACGGACGTCCGGGACCTGACCCCGGACCAGGTGCAGCCCGGCACGCTCGCCGAGCTGACCAGCCCCTCGCTGTTCGCCGAGCGCAAGGTCGTCGTCGTACGCGACGCGCAGGATCTGTCGGCCGACACCGTCAAGGACGTGAAGGCGTACCTCGGCTCGCCCGCCGAGGAGATCACGCTGGTGCTGCTGCACGCGGGCGGCGCCAAGGGCAAGGGCCTGCTGGACGCCGCGCGCAAGGCGGGGGCGCGGGAGGTGGCCTGCCCGAAGATGACCAAGCCGGCGGACCGGCTGGCGTTCGTGCGGGGGGAGTTCCGCACGGCGGGGCGCTCGGCGACGCCGGAGGCGTGCCAGGCGCTGTGCGACGCGATCGGCAGTGATCTGCGGGAGCTGGCGTCCGCCGTGGCGCAGTTGGTCGCGGACATCGAGGGCACGATCGACGAGGCCGTCGTCGGCCGGTACTACACCGGGCGGGCCGAGGCCTCCAGCTTCACGGTCGCGGACCGGGCGGTGGAGGGGCGTACGGCGGAGGCGCTGGAGGCGCTGCGGTGGTCGCTGGCGACGGGGGTGGCCCCGGTGCTGATCACGAGCGCGCTGGCGCAGGCGGTGCGGGCGATCGGGAAGCTGTCGTCCGCGCGGGGTGGCCGGCCGGCCGATCTCGCGCGGGAGCTGGGGATGCCGCCCTGGAAGATCGATCGGGTGCGGCAGCAGATGCGGGGATGGACGCCGGACGGTGTCTCGGTGGCGATGCGCGCCGTCGCGGAGGCGGACGCGGGGGTGAAGGGCGGGGGCGACGACCCCGAGTACGCGTTGGAGAAGGCCGTGGTGGTGATCGCCCGAGCCGCCCGCTCCCGCGGCCGGGGATAGCGGAGGAGAAGATGACGTCGTCGGCGAGGTAGAGGGCGGCGCTGGAGACGGCGGCGCCGACAGCGGCGACTGGTTGAACTTCGGGTCCACCGATCGGTGGACCCCGCCCGGCACGGGCTCCCTCCCCGGTCCGCGCAGGGAACGCCCCCGGGCATGCCGAAGGGCCTCGGTGCCTCGCCCTGGGGAAGGGAGAGGCACCGAGGCCCTTGGGTCACGCTGCTGAAGCCTCACCCGCGTGGCGAACGCAGGCCGCGTGAGGCTTCGGGGCTGCCGGTCGGGAGCGGATGAGAGAGGGCCCGCTCTGAGTCTTTCCGGCGGTCAGATCAAAGGGGAAGTTCAGCCCTTGATGGACGCGACCTTGGAAGCAAGCGCCGACTTCTTGTTGGCGGCCTGGTTCTTGTGGATGACGCCCTTGGAGACGGCCTTGTCGAGCGCACGCGCGGCGGCGCGCTGCAGCTCGGTGGCCTTCTGGGTGTCACCCGAGGCAGCGGCCTCACGGGCCTTGCGGATCGCGGTCTTCAGGGAGGACTTGACGGCCTTGTTGCGCTGCCGAGCCTTCTCGTTGGTCTTGATCCGCTTGATCTGGGACTTGATGTTCGCCACGAAGGAGCCTTTTCAGGTTCAGGCACGGGGCCGCACGGGACCCGGGCCGGTGATCCAAAATTTCTCTGATCGCGCCTCGGGCCGAGAGGGCATGAGGCACAGCCATCTACAGTACCAGTGGCCCTGCGAGCGGCCCAAAACGCCCTTCGGTCCCTCCGCGTGGGACCATGGAGGCTACGTATCGATCCGACCCGAGGCATAAGGCGCCTCAAGAGACAGGACCCTGCGTGCCCGCGACCCCTAACCATGTGCCCGAGCCGAGCCGTACCGCCCCGGCGCTGATCCGCAATTTCTGCATCATCGCGCACATCGACCACGGCAAGTCCACGCTCGCCGACCGGATGCTCCAGCTGACCGGTGTGGTCGAGCAGCGGCAGATGCGTGCTCAGTACCTCGACCGGATGGACATCGAGCGCGAGCGCGGCATCACGATCAAGTCCCAGGCGGTGCGTCTGCCCTGGGCCCCGACCGAGGGCCCCGACCAGGGCACGACGCACATCCTCAACATGATCGACACCCCGGGGCACGTCGACTTCACCTATGAGGTCTCGCGGTCGCTGGCCGCCTGCGAGGGAACCATCCTCCTCGTCGACGCCGCCCAGGGCATCGAGGCCCAGACCCTCGCCAACCTCTACCTGGCGATGGAGAACGACCTCACGATCATCCCGGTGCTCAACAAGATCGACCTGCCGGCCGCCCAGCCGGAGAAGTTCGCCGAGGAACTGGCGAACCTGGTCGGCTGCGAGCCGGACGACGTGCTCAAGGTCTCCGCGAAGACGGGTCTCGGTGTCGAGGCGCTGCTCGACAAGGTCGTCAAGGAGATCCCGGCCCCGGTCGGCGTCGCCGACGCCCCCGCCCGCGCGATGATCTTCGACTCGGTCTACGACTCCTACCGCGGTGTCGTGACGTACGTCCGTGTCATCGACGGCCAGCTCAACCGGCGCGAGCGCATCAGGATGATGTCGACCGGCGCGACCCACGAGCTGCTGGAGATCGGCGTCAGCTCGCCCGAGATGCTCCCGGCCGACGGCCTGGGCGTCGGCGAGGTGGGCTATCTGATCACCGGTGTGAAGGACGTCCGCCAGTCCAAGGTCGGTGACACCGTCACCAGCCAGCACAAGGGCGCCACCGACGCGCTCGGCGGCTACAAGGACCCCAAGCCGATGGTGTTCTCGGGCCTGTACCCGCTGGACGGCTCCGACTACCCCGAGCTACGCGAGGCCCTGGACAAGCTCCAGCTCAACGACGCCGCCCTGGTCTACGAGCCGGAGACCTCCGCCGCCCTCGGCTTCGGCTTCCGCGTCGGCTTCCTCGGCCTGCTGCACCTCGACGTGATCCGGGAGCGCCTGGAGCGCGAGTTCGGCCTCGACCTGATCGCCACCGCCCCGAACGTGGTCTACCGCGTGATCATGGAGGACGGCACCGAGACCGTCGTCACCAACCCGAGCGAGTTCCCCGAGGGCAAGATCGACGAGGTCTTCGAGCCGGTCGTGCGGGCCACCATCCTCGCGCCCACCGAGTTCATCGGCGCGATCATGGAGCTGTGCCAGACCCGGCGCGGCACCCTGCTCGGCATGGACTACCTCTCCGAGGACCGCGTCGAGATCCGCTACACCCTGCCGCTCGCGGAGATCGTCTTCGACTTCTTCGACCAGCTGAAGTCCAAGACCCGCGGCTACGCCTCGCTCGACTACGAGCCCACCGGCGAGCAGTCCAGCAGCCTGGTCAAGGTCGACATCCTGCTGCACGGCGACAAGGTGGACGCCTTCTCGGCGATCACCCACAAGGACCAGGCGTACGGGTACGGCGTGCGGCTCGTCGCCAAGCTCAAGGAGCTGATCCCGCGGCAGAACTTCGAGGTGCCGGTGCAGGCCGCCATCGGCTCCCGGGTCATCGCCCGCGAGACCATCCGCGCCATCCGCAAGGACGTCCTCGCCAAGTGCTACGGCGGCGACATCTCCCGTAAGCGCAAGCTGCTGGAGAAGCAGAAGGAAGGCAAGAAGCGGATGAAGATGGTGGGTTCGGTGGAGGTTCCGCAGGAGGCGTTCATCGCCGTCCTCTCCAGCGATGACAGCGCGGGGTCGGCCAAGGGCAAGAAGTAACCGGGGGCGGCAGCCGGTCGCGTCCGCGAAACGGACATCAGGGGGCCCGTCGTGCGAAAGCGCGGCGGGCCCCCGTGCGTCGGTGCCGTCACTCCGTGTCGACCCCGGGGAGACCGTGCGGTGAAAGAGAGAGGACGAAGCCCCTTACGCAGCGGGCGGTCGCGCCTTACTCTGATGCCTGCTCGATAGTTACTCGCGAGTTAAACAAGAGCGCGAACCCCACCGTGAGTGATCCCAGCCGCACCGAGTACCAACCGCGCCGTCGCGGGCCCCGGAGGATGTCGTGAGCGACACACAGACCCAGATCGAGAACCGTCCGCCGTCCGTCGCGGCCCTCTTCCTTGAGCGCGTGGCGGCCACACCGGACGCCGAGGCCTACCGCTACCCGGTGCCTCCCGCCTCCGGCCAGGGCCCGGACGACTGGAAGTCGCTGAGCTGGGCCGAGTCGGCCGACCGGGTATACGCGATCGCGGCCGGACTCGCCGAGCTGGGCATCGAGCCGGAGCAGCGGGTGGCGCTCGCCGCCGCGACCCGCGTCGAGTGGATCCTCGCCGACCTCGGCATCCTGTGCGCCGGCGGCGCCACCACCACGATCTACCCGCAGACCAACGCCGACGAGTCCGCGTTCATCCTCGCCGACTCCGAGAGCCGGGTGCTGATCGCCGAGAACGCGGCCCAGGTCGCCAAGGCGGTCGAGAAGCGCGCCGAACTGCCCGAGCTGATCAAGGTCGTCGTCATCGACCCGGCCGGCGTGGCGGAGGACGACGACTGGGTGATCACCCTCGCCGAGCTGGAGCGGCGCGGCACCGCCTACCTGGAGCAGCACCCGCAGCTGATCAAGGAGCGGGTCGGCGCGCTCACCAAGGACCAGCTCGCCACCCTCATCTACACCTCCGGCACCACCGGCCGCCCCAAGGGCGTACGGCTGCCGCACGACAACTGGTCGTACATGGCCAAGGCCATCGCGGCCACCGGGCTGCTCGGCCCCGACGACGTGCAGTACCTGTGGCTGCCGCTCGCGCACGTCTTCGGCAAGGTGCTCACCTCGGGCCAGATCGAGACCGGCCACATCACCGCCGTGGACGGCCGCGTCGACAAGATCATCGAGAACCTTCCGGTGGTGCAGCCGACGTACATGGCCGCCGTGCCGCGCATCTTCGAGAAGGTCTACAACGGCGTCGCGGCCAAGGCCCGCGAGGGCGGCGCGGCCAAGTACAAGATCTTCCAGTGGGCGGCCGAGGTCGCCCGCGAGTACGCCAGGACCGAGCAGGACAACTTCCGGCACACCGGCAACCGCAGCGTGCCCTTCGGCCTCGCGGCCCGGCACAAGGTCGCCGACACCCTCGTCTACGCCAAGATCCGCGAGGCCTTCGGCGGCAGACTGCGCGCCTGCGTCTCCGGCTCCGCCGCGCTCGCGCCCGAGATCGGCTACTTCTTCGCCGGCGCCGGCATCCACGTCCTGGAGGGCTACGGCCTCACCGAGTCCTCCGCGGCGTCCTTCGTGAACCCCGGGGAGGCGTACCGCACCGGCACGGTCGGCAAGCCGCTGCCCGGCACGGAGGTGCGCATCGCCGACGACGGCGAGATCCTGCTGCGCGGCCCCGGCATCATGCAGGGCTACCACAAGCTGCCCGACAAGACCGCCGAGGTCCTGGAGTCCGACGGCTGGTTCCACACCGGCGACATCGGCGAACTCTCGCCCGACGGGTACCTGCGCATCACCGACCGCAAGAAGGACCTCATCAAGACCTCCGGCGGCAAGTACGTCGCCCCGGCCGAGGTCGAGGGCCAGTTCAAGGCGGTCTGCCCCTACGTCTCCAACATCCTCGTGCACGGCGCCGACCGGAACTACTGCACCGCCCTCATCGCCCTGGACGAGATCGCGCTCGCGGAGTGGGCGAAGGAGAACGGCCTGGGCGGCAAGCCCTACGCCGAGATCGTCGCGGCGCCGCAGACGGTGGAGATGGTCGACGGGTACGTGCGGGAGCTCAACGCCGGCCTTCAGCGCTGGCAGACCATCAAGAAGTTCCGGCTGCTGCCGCGGGACCTCGACGTGGAGCACGGGGAGATCACGCCGAGCCTGAAGCTGAAGCGGCCGGTGGTGGAGCGGGAGTACAAGGAGCTGATCGACGAGATGTACGCCGGAGCGCGCGAGAAGTGACGGGGGAGCGGTAGGGGCGCCCCGCGCCCCTTTCCGGCCACCGGCGCTCGAAAAGTTCCCTCTTCCGATGCCGTCCTAGCACGCTTCTCGGCCATGCGTGGCCACTTCGGTGACTTCCCGCTTATGCGCGACCCCTGTCTGTCACCCTGGCCGCATGGACATGGCGGCCATACCCACGCAGCGGGAGACGGTGAGCCGGACACGCGGGAGCCACGCGCTGCCCGGCGGTCCGCTCGCGCCGGGCTCCGCGCGGGCCCTGGTGCGGGACGCGCTGGCCGAGGCGCCCGTGGCGCCCCGGCTCGTCGACGACGCCATGGCGGTCGTCAGCGAGCTGGTCACCAACGCCGTGGTGCACGCGGGCACCGAGATATCCCTCGACTGGTACCTGGACGACAACGGCGCGTTCGTGGTCGAGGTCGGGGACCGGCACCCGGCCCGGCCGCCGCGGGACGCGACCGCGGGCGAGCCGTCGTACGACATCCCGGAGTACGGCCGCGGCCTGCGCCTGGTCGGGGCGCTCGCCGAGTCCTGGGGGGTCACCTACCGCACCGGCGCCAAGTCGGTGTGGGCCAGGCTGCCCGCGGGCGGCAGCGAGCCGCCGGCCCCTCCCGGGGCGCAGGACCCGCTGGAGGTCGCCGAGGACCTGGCCCCCCAGTCGCAGCGCGCGGACAGCGACCGGGACTGGCTCGGCCGGGGCGCGCTGTCCTTCCTCGCCGAGGCCTCCGACCTGCTCGCGGGCCAGCTCGACGAGAACCTGGTCACGGCCCTCGCCGGCCAGTTGATCGTGCCCCGGCTCGCCGACTGGTGCGCGGTGTGGCTGGAGGACGAGGCGTCCGCGCGCGGCGGGTCCTACGAGGGCCCCGCCCGGGTCTGGCACGCCAGCGAGAACCGCATCGAGGACCTGCGCCTCGCCCTGGAGAAGGAGCCGCCGCTCGCCGGGGACGCCGCCGGTCTCGGACCCGAGGCGTACCCCTGGCCCGGGGACGCGCTGGGCGCCCACGGCGCGGACGGTACGGCGCTGGCGTACCGGCTGGTCGCGGGCGGCCGGCCGCTGGGCACGCTGGTCATCGGGCGGTGCGGGCTCGAACGCTTCCCCGACGAGATCACCGGCCTGGTCGAGGACCTGGGCCGCCGGGTGGCCCTCGCCATCGGCGCGGCCCGGCAGTACGCCCGCCAGGCCACCATCAGCGCCGTGCTCCAGCGCGGTCTGCTGCCCGGCGCGGTCGCCGAGATCCCCGGGATGACCAGCGCCCTGGTCTACGAACCCTGCGACAAGAACGGCCCCAGCGGCGACTTCTACGACCTCTTCCCGGCGGGCGACGGCCGCTGGTGCTTCGCGATCGGCGACGTGCAGGGCAAGGGCCCGGAGGCGGCGGTCGTGATCGGCCTCGCCCGGCCCTGGCTGCGGCTGCTGGCCCGCGAGGGGTACCGGGTCGCCGACGTCCTCGACCGGCTCAACCAGCTCCTCCTGGACGACGCCACGGAGGCCGCGGACGCCGCCGCGCGCGCCCTGGTCGCCGTGGACGGCCGCGGGGAAGGCCCGCAGACACGCTTCCTGTCCCTGCTCTACGGCGAACTCACCCCGCACGACGGCGGGGTCCGCTGCACCCTCGCCTCGGCCGGGCACCCGCTGCCGCTCGTCCTCGGCCCCGACGGCACCGTGCGCACCGCCGCCCGCCCCCAGACGCTGCTCGGCGTGGTCGAGGACGAGACCTACACCAGCGAGACCCTCGACCTGGGGCCCGGCGACAGCCTGCTGTGCGTCACCGACGGGGTGACCGAGCGGCGCTGCGGCTCCCGCCAGTTCGACGACGCCGACGGCCTCGCCACCGCCCTCGCCTCCTGCGCCGGCCTCACCGCCGAGGAGATCGCGGAGCGGATCAGTCACCTCGTCCACACCTTCGGCGAGGCCCCACCGGAGGACGACCTGGCCCTGCTGGTGCTCCAGGCGGAGTGACGGCGCGGCACCACGGTCCTCGGGCTCGACGGCCGGGGTACCGGCGGCGGTGCTGGACAATGGGCGTATGCCTTCCGCACTCCCCGACGGTGAGCCCGTACCCGACGACGGCGCGCTGCCCGCGCACGCGCTCGACGGGGCGGCGGAGCGTCCGCTCGGTTTCTACCTGCACGTCCCGTACTGCGCGACCCGCTGCGGGTACTGCGACTTCAACACCTACACCGCGACCGAGCTGCGCGGCACCGGCGGGGTGCTGGCCTCCCGCGACAACTACGCGGACACCCTCGTCGACGAGGTCCGGCTCGCCCGCAAGGTGCTCGGCGACGACCCGCGCCCGGTGCGCACGGTGTTCGTCGGCGGCGGCACGCCCACGCTGCTGGCCGCCGACGACCTCGTACGGATGCTGGGAGCGATCCGCGACGAGTTCGGGCTCGCCCCGGACGCCGAGGTCACCACGGAGGCGAACCCCGAGTCGGTCGACCCGGCCTACCTCGCGACGCTCCGCGCGGGCGGCTTCAACCGGATCTCCTTCGGGATGCAGAGCGCCCGGCAGCACGTGCTGCGGATCCTCGACCGCACCCACACCCCCGGCCGGCCCGAGGCATGCGTGGCGGAGGCCCGCGCGGCGGGCTTCGCGCACGTGAACCTCGACCTGATCTACGGCACCCCGGGCGAGAGCGACGACGACTGGCGGGCCTCCCTCGACGCCGCGATCGGCGCCGGCCCCGACCACGTCAGCGCCTACGCGCTCATCGTGGAGGAGGGCACCCAGCTCGCGCGCCGGATCCGCCGGGGCGAGATCCCGATGACCGACGACGACGTGCACGCCGACCGCTACCTGATCGCCGAGGAGACCCTCTCCGCCGCGGGCTTCTCCTGGTACGAGGTCTCCAACTGGGCCACCTCCGAGGCGGGCCGCTGCCTGCACAACGAGCTGTACTGGCGGGGCGCCGACTGGTGGGGCGCGGGCCCCGGCGCCCACTCCCACGTGGGCGGCGTCCGCTGGTGGAACGTGAAACACCCCGGCGCCTACGCCGCCGCCCTCGCCTCCGGCCGCTCCCCGGGCGCGGGCCGCGAGGTGCTGTCCGCCGAGGACCGCCGCGTCGAACGCGTCCTGCTGGAACTGCGCCTGAGCGAGGGCGTGCCCCTGTCCCTCCTGAAGGACCAGGGCCTCGCCGCCTCCCGCCGCGCCCTGGCGGACGGCCTGCTGCGACCCGGCCCGTACGACGAGGGCCGCGCCGTCCTCACCCTGCGGGGACGGCTGCTGGCGGACGCCGTGGTCCGGGACCTGGTGGACTGATCAGGCGCCCGTGACGAAGTCGATCAGCTCCTCCACCCGCCCCAGCAGCTCGGGCTCCAGGTCCTTGTAGGAGGTCACGCGCCTCAGGATCGCCTGCCACACCGCGCCGGTGTTGTCCGCGGGCCAGCCGAGCGCCCGGCACACGCCCGTCTTCCAGTCCTGGCCCCTGGGCACCTCCGGCCATCCGGCGATGCCAAGCGACGCCGGTTTCACCGCCGCCCAGATGTCGATGTACGGGTGGCCGACCACGAGGGCGTGCTCGCTCGTCACCGACTGGGCGATGCGCCATTCCTTGCTGCCCGGCACGAGGTGGTCCACGAGGATCCCGAGGCGGGCGTCGGGGCCGGGGGCGAAGTCGGCGACGATCGAGGGGAGGTGGTCCACGCCCTCCAGGTACTCCACGACGACACCCTCGACGCGCAGGTCGTCGCCCCAGACCTTCTCGACCAGTTCGGCGTCGTGCCGGCCCTCGACGTAGATGCGGCCGGCGCGGGCCACGCGGGCGCGGGCGCCGGGCACGGCGACGGAGCCGGACGCGGTGCGGGCGGGGCGCGCCGGGCCGGACGAGGGCCGTACGAGGGTCACCACCCGGCCCTCCAGGAGGAAGCCGCGGGGCTCCAGGGGGAACACCCGGTGCTTGCCGAAGCGGTCCTCCAGGGTCACCGTGCCCGCCTCGCAGCGGATCACCGCCCCGCAGAACCCGGTGCCGGGCTCCTCCACGACCAGCCCCGGCTCGGCGGGCACCTCCGGCACCGGCTGCGGCTTCTTCCACGGCGGGGTCAGGTCGGGCGAGTACACGCGGGGGCGCGGGCCCCGAGGGCCCTCGTTGGAAGGGCCGTGGTGGGAGACGGGCAGAGGGGGGTGCGGGTCCGAAGGGCCCTCGTTGGAAGGGCGGTGGTGGGAGACGGGCAGAGGGGGGTGCGGGTCCGAAGGGCCCTCGTTGGAAGGGCGGTGGTGGGAGACGGGCGGGCGCATTCGGATGACGATAGGAGAAGCGGCGGCGCGGCGCTCACGACACGCCGAAACGCGTGGCCAGCGCGTCCCGTTGGCGTCGTACGAAGGCCGCGTCGACCACCGCGCCGTGACCGGGCACGTACAGCGCGTCCTCGCCGCCCAGCGCCAGCAGCCGGTCCAGCGCGTCCGGCCAGCGCGACGGTACGGCGTCCGGGCCCGCCTGGGGTTCGCCGGACTCCTCCACCAGGTCGCCGCAGAACACCACCTCCGGATCGCCCGGTACCAGGACCACCAGGTCATGGGCCGTGTGGCCGGGGCCGACGTTGGCCAGCAGCACCTGGCGGCCCGCGCCCAGGTCCACGGTCCGCTCCCCGGAGACCAGGTGCTTCGGCGGCACCAGCGCCAGTGCCGCCTCGTCCGCATCCGCCGCCGGGAGCCCGTGGTGGACGGCGTCGTGGCGCAGCTCGTCCCGCCCGCGCAGGAACAGCGTGTCCGCCCCCACCGCCGCGTAGACCGCCGCCCCCGCGAACGCCGCCGTCCCGAAGACGTGGTCGAAATGCACGTGGGTCAGCGCGAGATGGGTCACACGCCCGCCCGCCAGCGCCTCCGCCGACGAGCGCAGCCGCGCCCCCTCCGCCAGGCTCGACCCGGCGTCCACCATCAGCGCCGCCCCGGCGCCCAGGACCAGCCCCGCCGTGCAGTCCCAGCCCGGCAGCCGGCACCGCCCGACCCCGGCGGTCAGCCGCTCCCAGCCCCGCTCTTCCCAAGTCACCGTCATACCGCGACGCTAGCCGGAGGGAGGCGGAAGGGGCACCGACCTTGCCGGGTGCGTACCCCACGGCCGTACACTGGGCCGGGGAACTCTGGCACTCGCATGCGAAGAGTGCCAGGACGGACACAAGAGGGCGGCCGAGGGGCCGGGAACACGTGCTGGAGGTGCGCGCGAATGCTGAGTGAACGCAGACTTCAGGTGCTGCGCGCCATCGTCCAGGACTATGTCGGCACCGAGGAGCCGGTCGGCTCCAAGGCCCTGACCGAGCGGCACAGCCTGGGCGTGTCCCCGGCGACCGTGCGCAACGACATGGCGGCCCTGGAGGACGAGGGGTACATCGCGCAGCCGCACACCAGTGCGGGGCGCATCCCCACCGACAAGGGCTACCGGCTGTTCGTCGACAAGCTCGCGGGCGTCAAGCCGATGACCGCGCCCGAGCGGCGAGCGATCCAGAACTTCCTGGACGGCGCCGTCGACCTGGACGACGTCGTGGCGCGCACGGTGCGGCTGCTCGCGCAGCTGACCCGCCAGGTCGCCGTCGTGCAGTACCCGTCCCTGACCCGGTCCACCGTGCGGCACGTGGAACTGCTCGCGCTCGCCCCGGCGCGCGTGATGCTCGTGCTGATCACGGACACCGGCCGGGTCGAGCAGCGGATGGTCGACTGCCCGGCGCCCTTCGGCGAGGCGTCCCTCGCGGACCTGCGCGCGCGGCTCAACAGCCGGGTCGCGGGCCGCCGGTTCGCGGACGTGCCGCAGCTGGTCGAGGACCTGCCGGACGCCTTCGAACACGAGGATCGCGGTACGGTCTCCACGGTGCTCTCCACCCTTCTGGAGACACTGGTCGAGGAGAACGAGGAGCGGCTGATGATCGGCGGCACCGCCAATCTCACCCGCTTCGGACACGACTTCCCCCTCACGATCCGGCCCGTCCTGGAGGCCCTTGAGGAGCAGGTCGTGCTCCTCAAGCTCCTCGGCGAGGCGAAGGATCCGGGCATGACCGTGCGCATCGGGCACGAGATCGCCCACGAAGGACTCAACTCAACCTCCGTGGTGTCGGTGGGCTACGGTTCGGGCGGCGAGGCGGTTGCCAAGCTCGGCGTGGTCGGACCGACCCGCATGGACTACCCGGGAACGATGGGAGCGGTACGCGCAGTGGCACGGTACGTCGGACAGATCCTGGCGGAGTCGTAAGTGGCCACGGACTATTACGCCGTTCTCGGCGTGCGCCGCGACGCGTCGCAGGATGAGATCAAGAAGGCGTTCCGGCGGCTCGCGCGCGAGCTGCACCCGGACGTCAACCCCGATCCGAAGACCCAGGAGCGGTTCAAGGAGATCAACGCCGCTTACGAAGTGCTGTCGGACCCGCAGAAGAAGCAGGTCTACGACCTCGGCGGGGATCCCCTCTCGCAGTCCGGCGGCGCCGGCGCGGGCGGCTTCGGGGCCGGTGGCTTCGGCAACTTCTCGGACATCATGGACGCGTTCTTCGGCACGGCGTCGCAGCGCGGGCCGCGCTCGCGCACCCGGCGCGGCCAGGACGCGATGATCCGGATCGAGGTGGAACTGGACGAGGCGGCCTTCGGGACGACCAAGGAGATCCAGGTCGACACCGCGATCGTCTGCAACACCTGCAACGGGGAGGGCGCGGCCCCGGGCACGTCCGCGCAGACGTGCGACATGTGCCGCGGCCGCGGTGAGGTCTCGCAGGTCACCCGGTCCTTCCTGGGCCAGGTCATGACCTCGCGGCCGTGCCCCCAGTGCCAGGGCTTCGGGACGGTCGTCCCCACGCCGTGCCCGGAGTGCGCCGGTGACGGACGGGTCCGCTCGCGTCGCACGCTGACCGTGAAGATCCCGGCCGGCGTCGACAACGGCACCCGGATCCAGCTCGCCGGCGAGGGCGAGGTCGGCCCCGGCGGCGGTCCGGCCGGTGACCTGTACGTCGAGATCCACGAGCTGCCGCACTCCACCTTCCAGCGGCGCGGCGACGACCTGCACTGCACCGTGACGATCCCGATGACGGCGGCGGCGCTCGGCACCAAGGTGCCGCTGGAGACGCTGGACGGCCTCGAAGAGGTCGACATCCGTCCCGGCACCCAGTCCGGGCAGTCGATCCCGCTGCACGGCCGGGGCGTCACGCATCTGCGGGGCGGCGGCCGGGGCGACCTGATCGTGCACGTCGAGGTGCAGACGCCGACGAAGCTGGATCCCGAGCAGGAGCGGTTGCTGCGCGAGCTGTCCAAGCTGCGCGGCGAGGAGCGGCCGCAGGGCCAGTTCCAGCCGGGCCAGCAGGGGTTGTTCTCGCGGCTGAAGGACGCGTTCAACGGGCGCTGACCGGGCGTGTAGCGGAATATGCCGCGGAATATGCCGGTGGAGACACCCGATTCGGACTTGTTCGGAGGACATGACACCATGCGGTCATGTCCTCCGTGCTGACCGATCTTCTCCGTCACCCGATCGTGCAGGCCCCCATGGCGGGGGGTGTCTCCGTGCCGGAGCTGGCCGCCGCCGTGGGCGAGGCCGGCGGGCTCGGGTTCCTGGGCGCCGGGTACAAGACGGCCGACGGCATGTACCAGGAGATCAAGCGGCTGCGGAGCCTCACGGACCGGCCCTTCGGCGTGAACCTGTTCATGCCGCAGCCGGAGCACTCGGAGAGCGGCGCGGTCGAGGTCTACGCCCATCAGCTGGCCGGCGAGGCCGCCTGGTACGAGACCGAGCTGGGCGATCCGGACAGCGGCCGGGACGACGGCTACGACGCCAAGCTCGCGGTGCTCCTGGACGATCCGGTGCCGGCCGTCTCCTTCCACTTCGGCGTGCCGAGCCGGGAGGCGCTGGAGCGGCTGCGGCGCGCGGGGACCGTCACCCTGGTCACCGCCACCACCGCCGAGGAGGCCGTCGCGGTCGAGCGGGCCGGGGCGGACGCGGTGATCGCCCAGGGCGTGGAGGCCGGCGGTCACCAGGGCACGCACCGGGACACCCCGGAGAACGACGGCGCCGGCATCGGCCTGCTGTCCCTGATCACGCAGATCCGCGAGGCCGTGCGCCTTCCCGTCGTCGCCGCCGGCGGCATCATGCGCGGCGCCCAGATCGCCGCCGTCCTCGCGGCGGGCGCGAGCGCGGCCCAGCTGGGCACCGCCTTCCTCGCCACCCCCGAGTCCGGCGCGCCCGAGGTGCACAAGCAGGCGCTGACCAACCCCCTGTTCACGCGGACCGAGCTGACCCGCGCGTTCACCGGCCGCCCGGCGCGCGCCCTGGTCAACCGCTTCCTGCGCGAGCACGGACCGTACGCGCCGGCCGCCTACCCGGAGATCAGCCATCTCACCTCGCCGCTGCGCAAGGCGGCCGCCAGGGCCGGGGACGCGCAGGGCCTGGCGCTGTGGGCGGGGCAGGGCCACCGGCTGGCCAGGGAACTGCCCGCCGGCCGACTGGTGGAGGTGCTGGCGGCCGAACTCGCCGACGCCCGCGCGCGGTTGGCGTCCCGCCCGGTGATCGGCGGTGGCTCGCGATGACCGCGCCCGTCTTCGTCGTACCCGACTTCGCCGCGGACGGCGACCGTTATGTCCTGGACGGGCCCGAGGGCCGGCACGCGGTGTCGGTCAAGCGGCTGGAGGCCGGCGAGGAGGTCGTGCTCACCGACGGCGCGGGGCGCTACGCGGTGTGCGAGGTGCTCGGCAGCGAGGGCAAGGACCGGCTGGTCGTCCGGATGCCGGAGGTGTCCGAGGAGCCGGCGCCGCGGCCCCGGATCACGGTCGTCCAGGCGCTGCCCAAGGGGGACCGGGGGGAGCTGGCCGTCGAGACGATGACCGAGGTCGGCGTCGACGCCGTCGTGCCGTGGCAGGCCGCGCGCTGCATCACGCAGTGGAAGGGCGAGCGGGGGCTGAAGGCGCTCGGCAAGTGGCGGGCCACCGCGCGCGAGGCGGGCAAGCAGTCGCGGCGGGTCCGCTTCCCGGAGATCGCGGACGCGGCAACCACCAAGCAGGTCGCGGCACTTCTGGCCGGGGCAGACTTCGCCGGGGTGCTGCACTCCGACTTCGAGCACACCAGCGAGCCGCTGGCCACCGCCCCGCTGCCCGCCGAGGGCGAGATCGTGCTGGTCGTCGGTCCCGAAGGGGGCGTCTCCCGCGACGAGTTGGCGCTCTTCGAGGAGGCGGGCGCGAAGGCGTACGTCCTCGGGCCCAGTGTGCTGCGCACCTCCACCGCGGGCACCGCCGCCGCGGCCCTCCTCCTGGGACGCACCGGCCGCTGGTCCTGAACCCGAGGGCGGCAACCGCCCCCCGGTGTACGCCGCTTCGGAGGAACCGGCACGCCGAACGGGTGAGTCGCCGTGCCCGGGCTTCCGTCCGGTCCCGCGCGGTGGCACTCTGCCGTACATGGGGGCATTCATGTGGATTCGGCCGCGAGTGGTCGCGGTTGCCGGGATCGCCTGCGTGGCCGGAGTCGCCGTCGCGGGGTGCCGGCCGGACGTGCTCGGGTCGGCGGGGGTCGCCTACACGACCCGGATGACCGCCACCGCGCGACTGGAACAGGCGGATGTGGACGTCAGTTGGCTCAACTGCACCGGCGGCGCGGGCGGGAGCGGCGGGGCGACGGCCTCACCGGCCTCACCGGCCTCGCTGGGGGAGACCGGGGAGAGCACGGTCGTCTCCGTCGACTGCCAGGGGGAGACCGGCGACCGGCGGAAGATCACCGTGAACGGAGAGGTGACCCGGGCCGTGGACGGGGCCTGCGTGCGCGGGGATCTGCGGGCCAGGGTCGGCGGGAAGCAGGTGTTCCACGTCAGCGGGCTCGGCGACTGCGACGCCGCGCCGGGGCCGACGTACCGCCCGCCCAGCTACACGACCGTCGGACCGCTGCCCGCCGTGACGGTCACCGTCACCCGGACCGTCTGGTGCCAGGGCGACCCCAACTGCCGGCCCGTGCAGGGCAAGTGATCCGAAAGGGGCGCGCGGACGGCGGCCGCTGCGTAAGGTGACGGGGTGACTCAGGGCGCTTCGACAGGAACCTCCGGCTACCTCCGATTCCCGCACCTGCACGGCGACTTGGTGACCTTCGTCGCCGAGGACGACGTGTGGCTCGCCCCTCTCGACGGGGGCCGCGCATGGCGGGCCAGTGCCGACAACATCCCGGTGAACCACCCCCGCATCTCGCCCGACGGCACCACCCTCGCCTGGACCTCCACCCGCGACGGCGCCCCCGAGGTGCACATCGCGCCCGTGGCCGGCGGACCCGCCAAACGCCTGACGTACTGGGGAAGTTGGAAGACACAGGTGCGCGGCTGGACCCCCGGGGGCCAGGTCCTCGCGCTGAGCACCACCGGCCAGCCGAGCGCGCGCCGCACTTGGGCCCGCGCCGTCCCGCTCGACGGCGGACCCGCCACCACCCTGCCCTACGGCCCCGTCGGCGACCTCGCCCACGGCCCGCACCCCGTGCTGCTGTCCGCCCCCATGGGCCGCGAGGCGGCCTGGTGGAAGCGCTACCGCGGCGGCACCGCGGGCAAGTTGTGGATCGACCGGGAGGGCGACGGGGAGTTCGCCCGGCTGCACGAGGAACTCGACGGGAACATCGAGTACCCCCTCTGGGCCGGCGACCGCATCGCCTTCCTCTCCGACCACGAGGGCACCGGCGCCCTCTACTCCTCCCGCGCCGACGGCTCCGAGCTGCGCCGGCACACCCCGCTCGACGGCTTCTACGCCCGCCACGCCGCCACCGACGGCACCCGCGTCGTCTACTCCAGCGCCGGCCGGCTGTGGCTCCTGGACGACCTCGACGGCGCCACCCCGCGCCCCCTGGACATCCGCCTCGGCGGCCCCCGCGTCGACCTCCAGCCCTTCCAGGTGAACACCTCCCACTGGTTCGGCTCGGCCGCCCCCGACCACACCGCCCGCGGCAGCGCCGTCGGCCTGCGCGGCACCGTCCACTGGGTCACCCACCGCTCCGGCCCGGTGCGCGCCCTCGCCGCCGAACCCGGCGTCCGCACCCGGCTGCCCCGCACCTTCCGCGCCGACGGCGAGGAATGGGTCGTCTGGGTCACCGACGCCGAGGGCGACGACGCCCTGGAGTTCGCCCCCGCCACCGGCCCCGCCCTCGGCGCCACCCCGCGTCGGCTCGCCGCCGGACGCCTCGGCCGGGTCCTGGAACTCGCCATGGCCCCCGACGGCAGCCGCGCCGCCGTCGCCTCCCACGACGGCCGGCTGCTCCTGGTCGAGCGGGAGACCGGCGAGGTCCGCGAGGTCGACCGCAGCGAGGACGGCGACGTCCGCGACCTCACCTTCTCGCCCGACTCCGCCTGGCTCGCCTGGACCCACCCCGGCCCCCGCCCGCTGTGCCAGCTACGCCTCGCCCACACCACCGACCTGACCGTCAGCGAGGCCACCCCGCTGCGCTTCCAGGACCACGCGCCCGCCTTCACCCTCGACGGCAGGCACCTCGCCTTCCTCTCCAACCGCTCCTTCGACCCGGTCTACGACGAACACGTCTTCGACCTGGCCTTCGTGGAGGGCACCCGCCCCTACCTGATCACCCTCGCCGCGACCACCCCCTCCCCGTTCGGGCCGCAGCGCCACGGCCGCCCGTTCGAGACCTCCGACAAGGAGGAGACCCCGGACAGCGAGGGCGTGCCCAGCACCCGGATCGACCTCGACGGACTCGCCGACCGCATCGTGCCCTTCCCGGTCGAGGCCGCCCGCTACGCCAACCTGCGCGCCGCCAAGGACGGCGTGCTCTGGCTGCGGCACCCGCTGCACGGCGTCCTCGGCACCGCCCGTGCCACCCCCGACGAGCCCGACCCCAGCACCGAGCTGGAGCGCTACGACCTCGCCCAGCAGCGCCTGGAGCACCTCGCGGCCGACGCCGACCACTTCGAGGTCAGCGGCGACGGCAAGCGGGTCCTGCTGTGGACCGACGGCAAACTGAAGGTCGTACCCAGCGACCGGCGCGCCTCCGCCGACGAGGACAGCGACTCCAACATCACCGTCGACCTCGGCCGCATCCGGCAGACCGTCGACCCCGCCGCCGAGTGGCGGCAGATGTACGACGAGACCGGCCGCCTGATGCGTGACAACTTCTGGCGCCCCGACCTCGGCGGCGTCGACTGGGACGGCGTCCTCGACCGCTACCGCCCGGTCCTCGACCGCCTCGCCACCCACGACGACCTCGTGGACCTGCTCTGGGAGGTGCACGGCGAACTCGGCACCTCGCACGCCTACGTCATCCCCCGCGGCGGCTACGGCGGCGGCCCCCGCCAGGGCCTGCTCGGCGCCGACATCTCCCGTCACGAGGACGGCGGCTGGCGCGTCGACCGCATCCTGCCCTCGGAGACCTCCGACCCGGAGGCCCGCAGCCCGCTCGCCGCGCCCGGCGTCGCCGTCCGCCCCGGAGACGCGATCCTCGCCGTCGCCGGCCGCCCCGTCGACCCGGTGACCGGCCCCGGCCCGCTGCTCACCGGCACGGCGGGACGCCCCGTGGAACTCACCGTCTCGCCCGCGGCCGGCGGCGACCCCCGGCACGTCGTCGTCATCCCGCTCGCCGACGAGGAACCCCTGCGCTACCACGCCTGGGTCGCCGGCCGCCGCGCCCACGTCCACGAGCGCTCCGGCGGCCGCCTCGGCTACCTCCACGTCCCCGACATGCAGGCCCCCGGCTGGGCCCAGATCCACCGCGACCTGCGCGTCGAGGTCGCCCGCGAGGGCCTGATCGTGGACGTGCGCGAGAACCGCGGCGGCCACACCTCCCAGCTCGTCGTGGAGAAGCTGGCCCGCCGCATCGTCGGCTGGGACACCCCCCGCGGCCGGCGCCCCGTCAGCTACCCACGGCACGCCCCGCGCGGCCCCGTCGTCGCCGTCGCCAACGAGTTCTCCGGCTCCGACGGCGACATCGTCAACGCCGCCATCAAGGCCCTCGGTATCGGCCCCGTCGTCGGCACCCGCACCTGGGGCGGCGTCATCGGCATCGACAGCCGCTACCGCCTGGTCGACGGCACCCTGGTCACCCAGCCCAAGTACGCCATGTGGCTGGACGGCCCCGGCTGGACCGTCGAGAACCACGGCGTCGACCCGGACGTCGAAGTCGTCCAGCGGCCACAGGACTGGGCGAGGGGGACCGACCCCCAGCTCGACGAGGCGATAAGGCTGGCCCTGGAGGCACTGGAGGCCGTACCCGCCAAGACGCCCCCGCCGCCGCCGGCCTGAGGGGCGCGGGGAACCGCGCGACCGGCCCGGACGGACCCGCGCCCCACCGACTACGATGATCTCCCCGAACCCGCCCGGCGAAAGCGAGCGCACGCGAAATGGCTGGAGAACCGCAGGACGACTGCCTGTTCTGCAAGATCGTCGCGGGCGACATCCCGGCGACGATCGTCCGCGAGACGGAGACCACCGTCGCCTTCCGGGACATCAACCCCCAGGCGCCCACGCACATCCTGGTGATCCCCAAGGTCCACTACCGCGACGTCGCCGCGCTCGCCGCCGGCGCCCCGGAGGTCGCGGCGGACGTGCTGCGCGAGACCAAGTCCGTGGCCGACGAGGAGAAGCTCGAAAGCTACCGCGTCGTCTTCAACACCGGCACCGGCGCGGGCCAGACCGTCTGGCACGCCCACGGGCACGTCCTCGGCGGCCGCGGCCTCCAGTGGCCGCCTGGGTAGTTCGTCGTGTCCGTCCGTGAACTCGTCGTCCTCGGCACCGCCAGCCAGGTCCCGACCCGGCACCGCAACCACAACGGCTACCTGCTGCGCTGGGACGGCGAGGGCATCCTCTTCGACCCCGGCGAGGGCACCCAGCGGCAGATGCTGCGTGCCGGGGCCGCCGCGCACGACCTGAACCGCCTGTGCGTCACCCACTTCCACGGCGACCACTGTCTCGGCCTCGCCGGGGTCATCCAGCGGATCAACCTGGACCAGGTGCCGCACCAGGTCACCGCGCACTACCCGGCCTCCGGACAGCGCTTCTTCGACCGGCTGCGGTATGCCACCGCCTACCGGGAGACCGTGGGCGTCACCGAGGTCCCGGTGGCCGCCGACGGCGTCCTCGCGGTGACGCCGTCGTACACCCTGGAGGCCCGGCGGCTGTCGCACCCGGTGGAGTCGTACGGCTACCGGCTGACCGAGCCCGACGGCCGCCGCATGCTGCCCGACCGGCTCGCCGCGCACGGGATCAAGGGCCCGGACGTCGGGGTGCTCCAGCGCGAGGGCCGGCTCGGGGGCGTGACGCTGGAGGAGGTCAGCGAGGTGCGGCGTGGACAGCGGTTCGCGTTCGTCATGGACACCCGGCTGTGCGCGGGCGTGCACGCGCTCGCCGAGGGCTGCGACCTGCTCGTCATCGAGTCCACCTTCCTGGACGAGGACGAGCGACTCGCGGTCGAACACGGCCACCTGACGGCCGGGCAGGCGGGGACGGTCGCGCGGGACGCGGGGGTGCGGCACCTGGTGCTCACCCACTTCAGCCAGCGGTACTCCGAACCGGAGGAGTTCGAGCGGCAGGCGCGGGCCGCCGGCTTCGAGGGCGAGCTGACCGTGGCGTACGACCTCCAGCGAGTGGCGGTTCCGAAACGACGGTGAGTGCGCCGTACGATGCTTTGATGCCCCTCCCCAAAGCAGAATTGCACCTCCACATCGAAGGCACCCTGGAGCCGGAGCTGGCCTTCACCCTGGCCGCCCGCAACGGCGTGAAGCTGCGCTACGCCGACACGGACGAGCTGCGCGAGGCGTACCGCTTCGAGGATCTCCAGTCCTTCCTGAACCTGTACTACGAGCTGATGACCGTCCTGCGCACCGAGCAGGACTTCGAGGATCTGGCCAACGCCTATCTGACCCGCGCCGCGGCGCAGGGCGTGCGGCACGCGGAGATCTTCTTCGACCCGCAGGCCCACCTCGCCCGGGGCCTCGACATGGGCACCGTCGTGGAGGGGCTGTGGCGGGCGCTGGGGAGCAGCGAGGAGAACCACGGCATCTCCACCCGGCTCATCCTGTGCTTCCTGCGCGACGAGTCCGCCGACTCCGCGCTGGAGACGCTCCAGGCCGCGCGGCCCTACCTGGACCGGATCACCGGCATCGGCCTGGACTCCGCCGAGGTCGGCCACCCGCCGGCGAAGTTCCGCGAGGTCTACGAGGCCGCCGCCGCGCTCGGGCTGCGCCGGGTGGCGCACGCCGGCGAGGAGGGGCCGCCGGAGTACATCACCGAGGCCCTGGACCTGCTCGGCGTCGAGCGCGTCGACCACGGGCTGCGCTGCATGGAGGACCCCGCGCTGGTCGAGCGGCTGGTGCGGGAGCGGATCCCGCTCACCCTGTGCCCGCTGTCCAACGTCCGGCTGCGCGCGGTGGACACCCTGGCCGACCACCCGCTGCCGGCCATGCTGGACGCGGGGCTGCTGTGTACGGTCAACTCCGACGACCCGGCCTACTTCGGCGGGTACGCCGACGACAACTTCCAGGCGGTGCGCGAGACGCTCGGCCTGACCGGGGAACGGCTGCGCGAGCTGGCCCGCAACTCCTTCCTCGCGTCCTTCCTGGAGGACGACGAGGAGCGGCGCGCCCGCCTGCTGGCCGAGGTGGAGGCGTACGCGTTCTGAGCGTGTCCGGCGCGGGCCTCGGCATGGGATATGCTTGATCATGTCGAGGCCGCCGGAACTCCGGTAGCCGGACAGTGCGTTGGTGGTCCAAGGAAAGACGCCCCGCTTCCTGCGGGGAGATGCAGGTGCAAGGCCTGCCCGGCGCTCCAGTGAGCCCCGTCCCGCCGTGTGCGGGGCGGGGCTCTTTTCTCGTGCCGCGCGAGTTGTCGCGGGCTCTTCGCGGACTTGTCGATGTGCGCACGGGCCCGGCCGTATGCCCGTGCGCGGTGGCCGTGGTGGTGCACACTGGCCAGACCCGCACACCAGGGAGCGCACCGTGACCTCGTCGCACACCCTCATCGGAGAGGAACCCGAGCACCTCACCCGGGCGGGGCACCGCCGGGCCCAGGTCGATCCGCTCGCCGCGCGGCGGGCGCCCGGGGACCCGCCCTGGGACGTCTATCTCACGGGCACCGTCTTCCTCGACATCATCTTCACCGGCCTCGGCTCGGCGCCCGTGCGCGGCACCGAGTCCTGGGCGCGGGGCATGGGCTCCAGCCCCGGCGGGGTCGCCAACATGGCCAGCGCGCTGGCCCGGCTCGGACTGCGGACCTCGCTCGCCGCGGCGTTCGGCGACGACCACTACGGGGAGTACTGCTGGGACGCCCTCGAACAGGGCGAGGGGATCGACCTCACGCCCTCGCGGACGGTGCCCGGGTGGCACTCGCCGGTGACGGTGTCCATGGCGTACGAGGGCGAGCGCACGATGGTCTCGCACGGGCACGAGCCGCCGCCGGGCGAGCCGGTCCCCGACTGCCCGCCCCGCGCCCGGGCCGCCGTCGCCTCCCTCACGCCCGGCCGCCGGGCCCCCTGGATCGCCCAGGCCGCGCGCGGCGGGACGCGGATCTTCGCGGACGTGGGCTGGGACGAGACGGGCGCGTGGGACCTCGCCGCGCTGCCGGACCTCGAACACTGCGAGGCGTTCCTCCCCAACGCGGAGGAGGCGAAGCGCTACACGGGCGCCGACTGCCCGCGCCTGGCCGCGCACGCGCTCACCGAGTACGTGCCGGTGGCGGTGGTGACGCTGGGCTCCGAGGGCGCGTACGCGGTGGACCGCCGCACCGGCGAGGCGGCGGAGGTGCCGGCGATCGCGGTGGAGGCGCTGGATCCCACGGGCGCGGGCGACGTCTTCGTCGCGGGCTTCGTGACCGGGTCCCTGGCGGGCTGGCCGCTGGCCGACCGGCTGGCCTTCGCGGGCCTCACGGCCGCGCTGTCCGTGCAGGAGTTCGGGGGCTCGCTGTCGGCGCCGGGCTGGTCGGAGATCGGCGCGTGGTGGCGCAGGGTCCAGTCCCTCCCGGCCCAGGAGCCCGCGGCGCTGCGCAGGTACGCGTTCCTCGACGGACTGGTGCCCGAGGAGCTGGACCGGCCGTGGCCGCTGCGGCGGGCCGTGCCCACGATCGGCTTCCGGCGCTCCGGCTGACGGGTCCGGGCCGGAACTCTTCCGGAGGAAAAGTCCTACAGGCTTGTCAGCCGTCCGGCGTACTCTGGACAGCGACGAGGCCGCCCTTGGTTGCGCGGTCGTGATCAGGAGGAAGCACAAGGCCTTCGCGCCGGCCCATGACACAGACACCCACAGCTCACACCCCCGCGCAGGAGCAGGCGAGAGCACAGCTCACCGTCCCCGCCCAGCACCCCATGGTGACCGTTCTGGGTTCCGGCGACTCCCTCCTGCGCGTGATCGAGAGGGCCTTCCCGGCGGCCGACATCCATGTCCGGGGCAATGAGATCAGCGCGGTCGGCGACCCGTCCGACGTCGCCCTGATCTCGCGCGTGTTCGACGAGATGATGCTGGTGCTCCGCACCGGGCAGCCGATGACGGAGGACGCAGTGGAACGCTCGATCGCCATGCTCAAGGCGAGCGACAACGGCACGAGCGACGGCTCGGAGACCCCGGCCCAGGTGCTGACGCAGAACATCCTGTCCTCGCGTGGCCGCACCATCCGCCCCAAGACCCTCAACCAGAAGCGCTACGTCGACGCGATCGACAAGCACACGGTCGTCTTCGGCATCGGCCCCGCCGGTACCGGCAAGACCTACCTGGCCATGGCCAAGGCCGTCCAGGCCCTCCAGTCCAAGCAGGTCAACCGGATCATCCTGACCCGTCCCGCGGTCGAGGCCGGCGAGCGGCTGGGCTTCCTGCCCGGCACGCTCTACGAGAAGATCGACCCCTACCTGCGCCCGCTGTACGACGCGCTGCACGACATGCTCGACCCGGACTCCATCCCGAAGCTGATGGCCGCTGGGACCATCGAGGTCGCCCCGCTGGCGTACATGCGCGGCCGCACGCTGAACGACGCCTTCATCATCCTGGACGAGGCCCAGAACACGAGCCCCGAGCAGATGAAGATGTTCCTCACCCGCCTCGGCTTCGACTCGAAGATCGTGATCACGGGCGACGTGACGCAGGTCGACCTGCCGAACGGACAGAAGTCGGGTCTGCGCCAGGTCCAGGAGATCCTGGAGGGCGTCGAGGACGTGCACTTCTCCCGGCTGTCGTCCCACGATGTCGTACGGCACAAGCTGGTGGGCCGTATTGTCGACGCGTACGAGAAGTACGACAGCAAGAACGGCACCGAGGACGGCACCCACAAGGGCGACCGCGCCAGGACCGGCGCCAAGGGCACCAAGGGGAAGTAGACCCGCACGAGCATGTCGATCGACGTCAACAACGAATCCGGCACCGAGGTCGACGAGCAGGCGATCCTCGACATCGCCCGCTACGCGCTCGCGCGGATGCGCATCCACCCGCTGTCCGAGCTCTCGGTGATCGTCGTGGACGAAGACGCCATGGAGCAGCTGCACATCCAGTGGATGGACCTGCCCGGGCCGACCGATGTCATGTCCTTCCCGATGGACGAGCTGCGTCCGCCGGGCAAGGACGACGACGAGCCCCCGCAGGGGCTGCTCGGCGACATCGTGCTGTGCCCGGAGGTCGCCGCCAAGCAGGGGGCGGACGCCCCGACGCGGCACTCCATGGACGAGGAGCTCCAACTGCTCACCGTCCACGGCGTGCTGCACCTGCTCGGCTACGACCACGAGGAGCCCGACGAGAAGGCCGAGATGTTCGGGCTCCAGGCCGCCATCGTGGACGGCTGGCGGGCCGAGCGCGGTCTGACCGGACCGTCCCCGGCGCCGACCGTCTCGTAAGCGGCCGTATGTCCCCGCAGATCGTGATCGGCGCGATCGCGCTGGTCGTCGTCGCCTGGCTCGCCGCCTGCGCGGAGGCGGGCCTCGCCCGCGTCTCCAGCTTCCGGGCCGAGGAGGCCGTGAAGTCCGGGCGGCGCGGCGGCGCCAAGCTGGCGCAGGTCGCCGCCGACCCCACCCGCTACCTCAACGTGGCCCTGCTGGTCCGCGTCGCCTGCGAGATGGCGGCCGCGGCGCTGGTCACCTACGCCTGCCTGGAGGAGTTCCCGGCCACCTGGCAGGCCCTGCTGGTCGCCATCGGCGTCATGGTCCTGGTGTCGTACGTCGCCGTCGGCGTCTCCCCGCGCACCATCGGCCGCCAGCACCCGCTGAACACCGCGACCGCCGCCGCGTACGCCCTGGTGCCGCTGGCCCGGGTGATGGGCCCGATCCCCTCGCTGCTGATCCTCCTCGGCAACGCGCTCACCCCCGGCAAGGGCTTCCGGCACGGCCCGTTCGCCTCGGAGGCGGAGCTGCGCGCGCTGGTCGACCTCGCCGAGAAGGAGTCGCTGATCGAGGACGAGGAGCGCCGCATGGTGCACTCCGTCTTCGAGCTGGGCGACACCCTGGTGCGCGAGGTCATGGTGCCGCGCACCGATCTGGTCACCATCGAGCGCTTCAAGACCATCCGGCAGGCCCTCACCCTTGCCCTGCGCTCCGGGTTCTCCCGGATCCCGGTCACCGGTGAGAGCGAGGACGACATCGTCGGGATCGTGTATCTGAAGGACCTGGTCCGCAAGACGCACATCAGCCGCGACGCGGAGAGCGACCTGGTCTCCACGGCCATGCGCCCGGCGGTCTTCGTGCCCGACACCAAGAACGCCGGCGACCTGCTGCGCGAGATGCAGAAGGAACGCAACCACGTCGCCGTCGTCATCGACGAGTACGGCGGCACCGCGGGCATCGTCACCATCGAGGACATCCTGGAGGAGATCGTCGGCGAGATCACCGACGAGTACGACCGCGAACTGCCACCCGTGGTGGACCTGGGGGAGGGCCGCTTCCGGGTCACCGCCCGCCTGGACATCACCGACCTCGGCGAGCTGTACGGCCTGGAGGAGTACGACGACGAGGACGTGGAGACCGTCGGCGGGCTGCTCGCCAAGGCTCTCGGCCGCGTGCCCATCGCGGGCGCGTCCGCCGAGGTCGAACTCCCCGACGAGCGGCGGCTGAAGCTCACCGCGGAGTCCTCCGCCGGACGCCGCAACAAGATCGTCACCGTGCTGGTGGAGCCCGCCGGGCCCGCCGGGGAGGAGCGGGCCGGGTGACCCCCAAGGAGCTGCGCGCCTTCTGCCTGTCCTTCAACGCGGCCGTGGAGGACTTCCCGTTCGGCCCGGAGACCTCGGTCTTCAAGGTGCTGGGAAAGATGTTCGCCCTGACGAACCTGGCCGCGCGGCCCCTGACGGTCAACCTCAAGTGCGACCCGGAGGACGCGCCGCGGCTGCGCGCCGACCACGAGGGCCTGATCACCCCCGGCTGGCACATGAACAAACGGCACTGGAACACCGTCACCGCCGACGCCGGCCTGCCGGACCGGCTGCTGCGCGAGCTGATCGAGGACTCGTACGACCTGGTCGTCGCGGGACTGCCGAGGGCGCAGCGGCTGCGGCTGGACCGGCCGTAATCCCGTTGCCGGGGGGCCGGTGACTCCGCGAGCATCCGGTATGAGCATTCGCTACCCGCGCCCCCTGCGCCCCGGTGACCGTGTCGGTGTGACCTCTCCCTCCTCCGGAGTGGCCGAACCCCTCCGGGGGCGTCTCGACGCCGCGATCAAGGAGGTCGAGGCGCGCGGTTACGAGGTCGTCGTCGGCCGGTGCATGGACGGCACCACCCACATCAGCGCCCCGGCCGCCGAACGCGCCGCCGAGCTGACCGGGATGCTGACCGACCCCACGATCCGGGCCGTGGTGCCCCCGTGGGGCGGCGAGACGGCGATCGACCTGATGTCCCACCTGGACTTCGAGGCGATCGGCCGGGCCGAGCCCACCTGGCTCGTCGGCTACTCGGACATGTCGACCGTGCTCGCCCCCCTGACCCTGCTGACCGGCGTCGCGACCGTGCACGGCAACAACCTCATGGACACCCCGTACCGGGTGCCCGAGGGGCTCGTGTCCTGGCTGGACGTCGTGGCCGCGCCCCAGGGCGAGCCGTTCGCCCAGACGCCGCCCGGCCGGCACTACACCGGTGGCCGCCCCGACTGGATCGGCGACCCAGGCATGCGCGACCTGCCCCTGGCCGGGAACGGCGGCTGGCGGCGGCTCGACGGTGGCGGGGACCTGGACGTCGAGGGGCGGCTGATCGGTGGCTGCGTGGAGACCGTCGCCCCGCTCGCCGGCAGCCCCTACCTCGACACGAGGGGGTTCGCGGGCGAGGAGCCGCTGCTCGTCTACGTCGAGGCCTGCGAGGACGACGCGCTCGTCATCTGCCGCCACCTGCACGGCATGCGCCTCGCCGGGTTCTTCGACCGGGCCGCCGCCGTCCTCGTCGGCCGCACCCGCGCCCCCGACGCGCCGACCCTCACCCAGGACGAGGCCGTCCTCGACGCCCTCGGGCCGCTGGGCGTGCCGATCCTCGCCGACGTCGAGTGCGGGCACGTGGCGCCGTACCTCCCGCTGGTCAACGGCGCGCGCGGCCGTGTGGTGCACACGGCCGCGCGCAGCGAGATCGTCCAGACCCTGGACTGAGGTCAGCTCCCGGACCGGCGCAGGCCGAGCCCGATCAGGACCGCGGCGCCGAGCACGATCGCCGCGTCCAGGGCTACCACCGTGCGCACCCCGGACAGCAGGTCGCCGGAGGTGGTGGCCAGCACCCCGAGGAGCGGGATGCCGACGGTGATGCCGACCTGCTGGGTGGAGGTCACCAGCCCGGTCGCCAGGCCCTGCTCCTCGTCCGGCACCCCGGAGGTGACCGTCAGGCCGTACGAGATGATCGCGCCCAGGTGGCACATGCTGGCCAGGGCCACCGCGGCCGTCGCGAGCCACACCGACCGGCCGTGGCTGTCCAGCAGGAGCAGGGTCGCGATCAGCGCGCCCTGGCCGGCCAGGGAGCCGACCAGGGTGCGGCGGGCGCCGAAGCGGCCGATGACCTTCGGGGCGAGGGTGCCGGCGACGACGGACAGCAGGCCCTGGAAGCCGAAGACCAGGCCGGTCTCGAAGGCGGACAGGCGCAGGATCTCCTGGAGGTACAGGGTCAGCACGAAGACGATCGTGGACATCATCGAGAAGGTGACCAGACCGCCCAGGTTGCCCCACGCCACCGTGCGCCGGCGCAGCATCGGCAGGGAGACCAGGGGCGCGGCCGCGCGGGACTCCACCAGCGCGAACGCGGTCAGCAGGACGAGCCCGGCGGCCAGCGCCGCGATGACGTCGGCGCGGCCGAAGCCGTGGTCGGCGGCCGTGGACAGGGCGTAGATCAGCGACAGCAGTCCGGTGGTGACGGTGACCGCGCCGGGGATGTCCAGGCGCGGCCGGTCCGGGGTGCGGGACTCCGGCAGCAGGCCGGGCGCCAGCGGCAGCACGATCAGCGCGAACACCGTCAGCAGGGCCATCGTGGAGCGCCAGCCGAAGGCGTCGGTGAGGGTGCCGCCCGCGACCATGCCGATGGTGAAGCCCAGCGACAGCAGCGTGCCGGAGATGCCGAGGGCGCGGTCGCGGGCCGGGCCCTCCGGGAAGGTCGTCGTCAGCAGGGACATGCCCGTCGGCACGATCGCCGCCGCGCCGAGCCCTTGCAGGGCGCGCCCGGCGAGGAAGGAGGCCGGGTCCCAGGCGAGGGTGGACAGCAGCGAGGCCGCGCCGAACAGGGCCAGGCCGGTCAGGAAGAGCCGACGGCGCCCGAACAGGTCGCCGACGCGCCCGAACAGCAGCAGGAAGCCGCCGGAGGGCAGCGCGAACGCGGTGACGGCCCACTGGAGCGCGGACCGGCTCATGCCGAGGTCGCGGCCGAGGTCGGGCAGGGCCACGTTCAGCACGGAGAAGTCCAGCGCGACCATGAACTGGGCCGCGCACAGCACGAAGAGGACGAGCTTGTCACGCGTCGACAGCCGGGGGGTGTCGGGCGGGGTGACCGCTGCGGAGGAGGTCTGGGTGGTGGTGTCGATCGCCATGGCAAGAGCTTCGGCCGAGCGGAATACGGGTGGGGAGTCGCAACTTATGGTGGTGGTGGCACCACCAGACAGGACCCGACGGGGGAGGGGCGGCACGTGCCCGCTGCTGAGGCGACGCGCAGTCATCGACGAGACGAATTGCGGGAGTTCCTGATGAGCCGGCGCGCCCGGGTCAGCCCCGAGGACGCCGGACTGCCGGCCGGCGGCGGCCGGCGCCGCACGCCCGGACTGCGCCGGGAGGAGGTCGCCGTGCTCGCCGGGGTGGGCGCCTCCTGGTACCAGTGGCTGGAGCAGGGGCGGGAGATCTCCGTCTCCCCGCAGGTGCTGGACGCGGTCGCCCGGGTGCTGCGGCTCAGTGACGCCGAGCGGCGGCACCTGTACCTGCTGGCCGGGCTGAACCCGCCCACGCCCCAGGTGGTGCCCGGCAGACAGGACATGTGCGACGGGCTGCGGCGGCTGATCGACACCTGGATGCCGTACCCGGCGCACATCATGGACCTCTACTACAACTGCGTGATGTACAACGACGCGGCCGCGATCGTGCTCGGCATGCGCCCCGGCATCACCCAGAACTGCCTGGTCGACTTCTTCACCGACCCGCTGTACCGCGAGCGCAGCCACAGTTGGGAGCGCAACGCGCGCACCGTGGTGGCGCAGTTCCGGGCCGCGTGCGCGGCACGCCCCGACGACGACGGCTTCCGGGCGGTGCTCGCCGAGGTGAGCGCCGCCAGCGAGGAGTTCACGGCGCTGTGGGCGGAGCGGGACATCGAGGACCAGGGGCAGGTGCGCAAGGAGCTGACGCACCCGCTGGCCGGGCTGCTCGTCGTGGAGTCGACGGTGCTGAAGGTGCCCGCCCGGCCCGATCTGATGATCGTGCTGCACACCCCGCTGGACGAGGCGAACACCGCGGCGAAGCTGGAGTGGCTGGCCTCCCCGGAGGGACGGCGGGGCGCGATGTACCCCGTGGCGGGATGAGCGCGGTACGGCTTCGTATGCTCGGGGCATGACCGAGACCAGCGCGCTTGACCCCGAGGACCGCAAGATCGTCACCCTGGCCCGTTCCGCGCGGGCCCGCAACGGTGTGCCCGAGGGGGCGGCCGTGCGGGACGACACCGGGCGCACCTATGTCGCCGGGACGGTGGACCTGGCCTCGCTGAAGCTCAGCGCGCTGCGCACCGCCGTCGCCATGGCGGTGGCGTCCGGGGCCGCGTCGCTGGAGGCGGCGGCGGTGGTCGGCGACACCGAGTCGCTGCCGGCCGAGGACCTGGCCGCGGTGGCCGACCTCGGCGGCGCGGGCACCCCGGTGCTGCTCGCGGGGGCGGACGGCACCGTGCGGGCCACCCTCTCCGCGGGCTGAACCGTCAGGGGCGCGGCCGGCGCTTCTGCGTGACGAAAGGGTGACGTGGGGTCACCGAAAGTGCGCGGTACGGCGGGGGCTTCGGGATCAGGGACAATGAACGGCATGAGCGTTCGCACCCAGTCATCCGAGCAGCCGGCGGAAACCGTCCACCGCGCCGGCTTCGCCTGCTTCGTGGGCCGCCCCAACGCGGGCAAGTCCACCCTCACGAACGCTCTGGTCGGGCAGAAGGTGGCGATCACCTCGAACCGGCCGCAGACCACCCGGCACACGGTGCGGGGCATCGTGCACCGGCCGGACGCCCAGCTGATCCTGGTCGACACCCCCGGCCTGCACAAGCCGCGCACGCTGCTGGGCGAGCGGCTGAACGACGTCGTGCGCACCACGTGGGCCGAGGTCGACGTGATCGGCTTCTGCCTGCCGGCCGACCAGAAACTCGGGCCCGGTGACCGGTTCATCGCCAAGGAACTGGCCGGGATCAGGAAGACGCCCAAGGTCGCCGTCGTCACCAAGACCGACCTCGTGGACTCCAAGGCCCTCGCCGAGCAGCTCATCGCCATCGACCAGCTCGGCAAGGAGCTGGGGTTCGAGTGGGCGGAGATCGTGCCGGTGTCCGCGGTCGGCGACCAGCAGGTGGATCTCCTGGCCGACCTGCTGGTCCCGCTGCTGCCCGAGGGGCCGGCGCTCTACCCCGAGGGCGACCTCACGGACGAGCCCGAGCAGGTGATGGTCGCCGAGCTGATCCGCGAGGCAGCGCTGGAGGGGGTGCGGGACGAGCTGCCGCACTCCATCGCGGTGGTCGTGGAGGAGATGCTGCCGCGCGAGGACCGGCCCGCGGAGCGTCCGCTGCTCGACATCCACGCCAACGTCTACATCGAGCGGCCCAGCCAGAAGGGCATCATCATCGGCCCGAAGGGCAAGCGGCTGAAGGAGGTCGGCATCAAGTCGCGCAAGCAGATCGAGGCGTTGCTGGGCACGCCGGTGTTCCTGGATCTGCACGTGAAGGTGGCGAAGGACTGGCAGCGGGACCCGAAGCAGCTCCGCAAGCTGGGCTTCTGACCCTCATCGCTGGGCCCGCAGCACGTCCCGGAACCAGCGGTACGACGCCTTCGGGGTGCGCTCCAGCGTCTCGTGGTCCACGTGCACCAGACCGAAGCGCCGCGCGTAGCCCTCGGCCCACTCGAAGTTGTCCAGCAGGGACCACACGAAGTAGCCGCGCACATCCACCCCGGCCGTCAGCGCGGCGTGCAGGGCGCGGAGATGGGCGTCCAGGTAGGCGATGCGGTCCTGGTCGTCGAGGCCCTCGTACGAGCAGCCGTTCTCGGTGATGATGATCGGCGGGAGCCGGTCGCCGTAGCGGTCGCGGAAGCCGCACAGCAGCTCGGTCAGCCCCTCCGGGACCACCGGCCAGCCGAAGTCGGTCACCGGGCGGCCCTCGATCTCCCGGACCGAGAAGGGGAGTTCGGCCGGGATCGGCACCCCCGCGAACTCGGTCTCGGTGGCCAGTGGCGCGCCCGCCAGGGTGGGCGCGTAGTAGTTGACGCCGTACCAGTCGAGGGGCTCGGCGATCACCCGCAGGTCCGCCGACAGGTCCTCGGCGGGCATCAGCTCGCCCAGCCCGTCCGGGTACTCGCCCAGGAGCACCGGCTCCGCGAAGAGGCGGTTGAGGAGCGTGTCGTAGAAGCCCGCCGCCGCCACGTCCGCCGGAGCGGAGGAGGCCGGCCACGTCGGACCGTGGGAGTTGGCGATGCCGATGTCCTCCGCGCCGGCCGCGCGCAGCGCCCGGACCGCGAGGCCATGGGCGAGGAGCTGGTGGTGGGCGACCGGGAGGGCGTCGAACAGCAGCCGCCTGCCGGGGGCGTGGACGCCGAGGGCGTGGCCGAGGAGGGTGTGTTCGGCGGGCTCGTTGAGGGTGATCCACTTGGCGACGCGGTCGCCCAGGCGGCCGGCGACCACCGACACGTGGTCGGCGAACCGGGCCGCCGTGTCCCGCTCCAGCCAGTCCAGGGACGCGGGCAGATCCCAGTGGAAGAGGGTGACGACCGGCCGTACGCCCGCCGCGCACAGCTCGTCCACCAGCCGGTCGTAGAAGTCGAGGCCACCCGGGGAGGCGACCCGGGGCCAGGAGACGGAGAAGCGGTAGGCGTCCACTCCGAGGCCGGCCAGCAGGGCCACGTCCTGCGGATAGCGGTGGTAGTGGTCGCAGGCCACCGCCGCCGTCGAGCCGTCCTTCACCCGGCCCGGCTCGGCGGTGAACACGTCCCACACGGAGGGCCCGCGCTCGTCGGCCGCCCCCTCGATCTGATGGGCGGAGGTCGACACGCCCCACAGGAAGCCGGCCGGGAACCGGGGGATCGGATCGCCCGCGTCAGTCGCCATGGCCGGATCATCCGTACCGCCGGTGAGCGAAGTCAACGCCCGTGCGTACGGCGGCTCATAGTGAGCCTCGGCGTGGGCCGCATGGCCCAATCGACTGGCATACGACGCCACGTCGTCCCGAGACTGAGCCGCATGACTGTCCATCAGCTGATCACGAGGCCGCGCGCACGACTACTCGCCGTGCTCGCGGCGTGCCTGTGCGTCCTGCTGGGCGGCGTGCCCGGCGCGCTCGCCGACGCCCGCCGTGACCCCGCCGCCTGCCTCTCCACCCCGGCCGAGTACAAGGCCGCCTGGGACGCGCGCCAGGTGCGCTGCGTGTCGCCGGCCCTGTTCGGCACCACCCACACCCGGGGCGACACCACCCTCTACCCGAGCGGCTTCTGGTACGCGTGGGCCGGTTCGAACACCAATCTGGAGCGGTATCTCGAACTGCGCAGCCGGTACGGCGACCAGCCGCCGAAGACCGGCATCGGCGTCCTGTCCTTCGTCGGCTACCCGGGGCTCGACAGCTGGACCACGCCGACCGACCTCGCCGTCTACACCGTGCCGTCCGGGGTGCGTGCCCAGGTCCCGGCGTTCGAGACCTGGTTCCGGCTGCTGGACGAGCGGTTCGGCCACACGGACGCCTATCCGCTCGCCGCCCAGCGCGACCTCGTGCTCGCCTACTCACGCCTCGGCAAGGGCGAGGACGTGGTCGGCGCCTTCCAGGAGGTGACCGGGTGCCGGCGCGCCCGGCTCCTCCAGGGCGCGGCGCCCTCGGCGGCGATCGGCTGCGACCGCGACTTCCTCGACGCGCTGGCCGCCGCCGGGCCCTCCCCGTACGACGGCGCCTCCTCGCTGACCTGCTTCGCCAACTTCCAGTCGCGCTACACCGGCCCGCGCGACGCCGCCGCGCTGCGCGCCGTGCTGTACCAGTGCCAGGACGCCGGGTTCCTCAACACCGGCGTGGGCCTCGGCTACAACACGTACGCCAACCCGTTCGTGTGCGAGCCCGCCGCCGCCCAGACCGTACGGCAGCGGTACACCGGCCGGGAGTTCATCCTCCCGAACGCGTCCTTCGGCGAGCTGCCGAGCCACGTCGACATCCCGCTGGACCTCGGCACCCCGGGCCGGCGCGGCTTCCTGAAGAGGGGCTATTGCTAGGCGCCCCCGCTGTCGTCAGGCGCCCTCCTTGAGTACCCGGGAGATCAACTCCCGCTGGTCCTCGGTCAGTCGGGGGTCGGCCGCGTACACCGTGCGGCCGTCCGCCGTGATCTCGTAGCTGAAGCCGTCCGGGACGCCGGCCGGGGGAGTGGGCCGGCCGGACGCGAGGGCGCGTCCGGCCAGCGCGTGCCACTCCTGGGCGTCGGGCCGGGTCGAGGTGTCCACCTCGGCCCGGCGCTCGATGCCCGCGAAACCGCCCGTGCGCCTCACTTGAATCCGCATGGGTCCAGTGTCGCAGCGCGGGCGCTACCGCGTGGGCACCCCGACCTGTTCCCACGCCTTCTGCACGGCCTGGAGCTCGTCGGCGCCGAACCGCTCGCGCGCCGCCTTCACGGTGAGCGTGGCGAAGTCGGCGAACTGGGCGTCCGGCTTCAGGTCCCCGCCGGTCAGCGCGTCGTACCAGACCTGTCCCGCCTTCTCCCAGGCATGGCCGCCGAGCGCCTTGGCGGCCAGGTAGAAGGCGTGGTTGGGGATGCCGGAGTTGATGTGCACGCCGCCGTTGTCGCGGCCGGTGCGCACGTAGTGCTCCATGGTCGCGGGCTGCGGGTCCTTGCCGAGGTGCGGGTCGTCGTACGCCGTGCCCGGCGCCTTCATGGAGCGCAGCGCGGTGCCGTGCACGCCCGGGGCGAGGAGCCCGGCGCCGATCAGCCAGTCGGCCTCGGCGGCGGTCTGGCCGAGCGCGTACTGCTTGATCAGCGAACCGAAGACATCGGAGAGCGACTCGTTGAGCGCGCCGGACTGGCCGAAGTACTCCAGGTTCGCGGTGTGCTGGGTGACGCCGTGGGTCAGCTCGTGCCCGATGACGTCGACCGGGATGGTGAAGTCGAGGAAGACCTTGCCGTCCCCGTCGCCGAACACCATCTGCTCGCCGTTCCAGAAGGCGTTGTCGTAGTCCTCCCCGAAGTGCACGGTGGCGTCCAGCGGCATGCCGTTGCCGTCGATGGAGTGGCGGCCGTACACCTTCAGGTACAGGTCGAAGGTGGCGCCGAGGCCCGCGTAGGCGCGGTTGACGGAGGCGTCCGAGCCGGGGTCCGAGCCCTCCTCGCGGACCTTGGTGCCGGGCAGGTCCTGGGTGTGGTGGGTGTCGTAGAGGGTGCGGTGCGGCTGGTCGGCGGCGGCGCCTTCGGGCAGCGCGGCGGCGGTCGCGCCGAGCACCGTGGTCAGCCGGCGGCGGGTGCGCTGGTAGGCGTCGTGCTCCAGGGAGCGGCGGGCGGGCGCCGACACGTCCGGGTCCTCGGCCCGGGAGAGCTGGTCGAGGACGTGCGGCGGCACGATCGTGCAGAAGACGGGCTCGAAGCCCCCGTTCTTCGTCGTCATGCCATCGACCATCGCACTGGGTGACATCAAAGTCACTACTCGCAACCATGATTGGTGAAATACCGGGACAGGGGGCGCGACGCAGCGTGACGCTGTGGTACGGCGGTGCGCCCCCTCTGCGGGGCCCGCACGACACCGCTGTGGCGTCCCGCACTTTTCACCCCTTTTGTCCTAGCGGTCCCGCATACTGGACGACGTCCCCACATCCTGAACCGCTCGGCTAGGCTGCACAGCATCATGCGTTTCTGGCTGCTTCTTCTTAGCTGCCGCGGCGAGGGTCTGTAGTCGAGGCCGACTCCCTCCCCGCGGAGCTTGGCGTTGCGTCGTCGGCCGTCCAGTCGGACATCCGGACCCCCTTGAGGAGCCACGCATCATGGCCAACCGCCAGCAGCCCAGTTCCATGCCGATCCACAAGTACGGCCGTTACGACCAGGTGGACATCCCGGACCGCACCTGGCCCGGCGAGCGGATCACCACCGCCCCCCGCTGGCTCTCCACCGACCTGCGCGACGGCAACCAGGCCCTGATCGACCCGATGTCGCCCGAGCGCAAGCGCCGGATGTTCGACCAACTGGTCAAGATGGGCTACAAGGAGATCGAGGTCGGCTTCCCCGCCTCCGGCCAGACCGACTTCGACTTCGTGCGCTCGATCATCGAGGAAGAGGGCGCGATCCCCGAGGACGTGACCATCTCCGTCCTGACCCAGGCCCGCGAGGACCTGATCGAGCGGACCGTCGAGTCCCTGAAGGGCGCCCGGCGCGCCACCGTCCACCTGTACAACGCCACCGCCCCGGTCTTCCGCCGGGTCGTCTTCCGCGGCTCCAAGGACGACATCAAGCAGATCGCCGTCGACGGCACCCGCCTGGTGATGGAGTACGCCGAGAAGCTGCTGGGCCCCGAGACCGAGTTCGGGTACCAGTACAGCCCCGAGATCTTCACGGACACCGAGCTGGACTTCGCCCTGGAGGTCTGCGAGGCGGTCATGGACGTCTACCAGCCGGGTCCGGGCCGCGAGATCATCCTCAACCTGCCCGCCACGGTGGAGCGTTCGACCCCGTCCACGCACGCGGACCGCTTCGAGTGGATGCACCGCAACCTGTCCCGCCGCGAGTACGTGTGCCTGTCCGTACACCCGCACAACGACCGCGGTACGGCGGTGGCGGCGGCCGAGCTGGCCGTGATGGCCGGCGCCGACCGCGTCGAGGGCTGCCTGTTCGGCCAGGGCGAGCGCACCGGCAACGTCGACCTGGTCACCCTGGGCATGAACCTGTTCTCCCAGGGCGTCGACCCGCAGATCGACTTCTCCGACATCGACGAGATCCGTCGTACGTGGGAGTACTGCAACCAGATGGAGGTCCACCCGCGCCACCCGTACGTGGGCGACCTGGTCTACACGTCCTTCTCCGGCTCCCACCAGGACGCCATCAAGAAGGGCTTCGACGCGATGGAGGCCGACGCCAGGGCCAAGGGCGTCACGGTGGACGACCTGGAGTGGGCGGTGCCGTACCTGCCCATCGACCCCAAGGACGTCGGCCGCTCCTACGAGGCCGTCATCCGCGTCAACTCCCAGTCCGGCAAGGGCGGCGTCTCCTACGTCCTGAAGAACGACCACAAGCTGGACCTGCCGCGCCGGATGCAGATCGAGTTCTCGAAGATCATCCAGGCGAAGACGGACGCCGAGGGCGGCGAGATCACCCCGAAGGACATCTGGGCGGTCTTCCAGGACGAGTACCTGCCCAACCCGGCCAACCCCTGGGGCCGGATCCAGGTCGAGAAGGGGCAGTCGACCACCGACGACGACGGCGTGGACACCCTCACCGTCGAGGCCACGGTGGACGGCGAGGACCGCGTGCTGACCGGTTCCGGCAACGGTCCGATCTCGGCCTTCTTCGACGCGCTGGAGTCCATCGGCATCGACGTACGCCTGCTGGACTACCAGGAGCACACGATGAGCGAGGGCGCCTCCGCGCAGGCCGCCTCCTACATCGAGTGCGCGATCGACGGCAAGGTTCTGTGGGGCATCGGCATCGACGCGAACACGACGCGCGCCTCGCTGAAGGCGGTCGTCTCGGCCGTCAACCGCGCCACCCGCTGACCCACCCCCACCGGGGGTTTCGAGGCTCCGGTCGCCGGATACGGCGGCCGGAGCCCCGTCGTTTCTCGGCCATAGGGCCGGACAGGTCACAGATTGGTCTCGTCCGGGGTACTGACTCAGCCTCCGTGGTGTGGCTAACATCACGCCAGCGCGGCGATGGTGCCGTGCCAAGAGGAGGTGCGACGTGCTGCCAGTACGGGGACGAGACGACCGTGCCGCCAGGGCCCTGTGCCTTCTGGGCACCCGCACCGCATGGACGCCCGTCGGCGACGGAGAGTTCTACTGCCCCGGCTGCGGGGGCGACCGCAACTACCAGCGGCTCACCGGGCGCCGCCGGCTCACCGTGCTCGGGGTGCCGGTGCTGCCGCGCGGGACCACCGGGCCCGTCGTGGAGTGCGCCGCCTGCGGCCACCACTACGGCACCGACGTCCTCGACCATCCCACCACCCGCCGCTTCTCCGCGATGCTCCGCGACGGCGTGCACACCGTCGCCCTCGCCGTGCTCGCCGCCGGCGGCACCGGCTCCCGCGCCCCCCTGGAGGCGGCCTGCGCCGCGGTCCGCGCGGGCGGCGTCGAGGACTGCACGGAGGAACAGCTCGCCGCCCTGGTCGACGCCCTGGCCGCCGACACCGGGCGGGTCCTCGGCGAACCCTGCGGCGCCAGCCTGACGATAGAGCTGCACGAGGCGCTGGACCCGCTCGCCCCGCACCTCGCCCCGGCCGGGCGCGAGGCCCTGCTCCTCCAGGGCGCCCGCATCGCCCTCGCCGACGGCCCCTACACCCCCGCCGAACGCGACGCCCTGACCACGGTCGGCGCGGCCCTGACGCTCCCGGCCGACGACGTGACCAGGCTCCTGGAGGCCGCGCGCACCCCCTCCTGATCCCCCTTCCTTGTCTCCTTCCTGATGCCCGGCCCCGCCCTCATCCGTCCGCCGGCCTGGGTTCCGGCGGACGCGTTCCCGGGGCGGCCCCGAGCGAGGGCAGGGTCAGCTGCCACCAGTCGGTGAGCCGGTCGGTGACGGTGGCCGCGCCCTCCAGCGCCTCGGTGAGGGAGCACAGGCCGAAGAACGCGCGCACCAGGGTCCGGGCGGTGGGGGCGGGACGGACGTGCGCGGCCAGTTGGCCCGCGTGCCGCGCCTCGGCCAGCAGACGGGTCGCGGCCGCGGTCCACAGGGCGAAGGGGTCGGGCAGCGGGGCGTCGATGGTGGCGCGCTCGGCCCACAGGCGTGCGCCCGCGCGCGTCACCGGATCCTCGGCGAGGGCGCGGGCGATGTCGTAGCTCAGCGCGACGAGCCTTTCGACCGGGGGGACCGCCGCGTCCGCGTAGCGCGCGGTGAGCTGGGGCCAGGTGGCGAAGCGGTCCTGGACGACGGCGCGGGCGATGCCCTCCTTGCTGGCGTAGTGGAAGTAGACGGCGCCACTGGTCCGGCCGGACCGGGCGCTTATGTCGTTGACGCTGGTGCCCGCGTATCCCTGTTCGGCGAAGAGCCGGGCGGCGGCTTCCAGAAGTGATCTGCGGGTTGTCCTGGCCCGTTCCTGCAACGTTCCGCCTGCCCTCGCTCGGCATTTCCGACGGCCAAGAATGTAGTGCGCCCGCGCACGCCGGGAGCAAACACGAATCACACTCGCGCGGTAATTACGTATTTCTTTCGAAGGGGAACGCGGTCGGGTGGTAAGGGGGTGTCCGGTAAGCCTGCTCTGTAAGTCCCATACACCCGGACTCCGTCGCGGTCCAGTCCCTCCATGGGGTTATTGCAGGATTTCCCGGCGCGAAAATATCGTAGTCGTCGCTATCTTTTCGTTCGCCATGGAACGTTGGGAATGACGCATATCGACGACGCGTGCCCCGCACGCCGCCCCCCGTCCCTGCCACCTTAGGAGACCACTGTGACCCCTCACGCCCGCCCTCTGCTCGACTGGTCGCCGCAGGCTGTCGTCTTCGACTGCGACGGCACCCTGATGGACAGTGAACGCCACTGGCAGGAGGCCCGCAGCCGGGCCTTCCGGGAGTTCGGCCTCCAGGCGCCGCCCGGGTTCGCGGAGCAGGCCAAGGGCATGCACTACGAGGAGTGCGGCAGGCTGATGGCGGACTCGGTGCACAAGCCCGAGCTGGCGGCCGGTCTGACCGGGGCGCTCCTCGACCACTTCCTGGAACTGGTCACCGACGACCCCGTGACCATGCCGGGCGCCGCCCATCTGGTGCGGCTGCTGTCGGGCCGGCTGCCGCTGGCGGTGGCCAGCAACTGCCCGATGGTGGTGGTGGAGGGCAGCCTCGAACGGGCCGGGCTGCGCACCCACTTCCAGCACATCGTCGTACCGGAGACGGGGGACTCCGTACGCCCCAAGCCATGGCCGGACGTCTACCTCCTGGCGGCCCGCCTGTGCGGTGTGCCCCCGCTGCGGGCACTGGCCGTCGAGGACTCGCTGACCGGCGTGGAGGCCGCCCACCGGGCCGGGCTGAGGGTGCTCGGGGTGGGCCCCCGCCCCACCGGCGACGGCGCGAAACGGGCCGACCTGTGGGTCCCGGGGCTGCACGCTCCCGAACTGGTCGCCTGGGCCGAGACCCGCATCAGCGCCTACTCGGAACCGGACTGAGCCGGACCGAGCCGGACGGAGATTCGGACGGAGATTCGGACGGAGAACCGGGCAGATATCCGGGCAGAGATCCGGACCGGGCCGGATTACGCCGGGCGGATTCCTGGCGCCGTTCCCGACGCCTGTCCCCGACGCCAGTCCCCGATACCGGTTCCCGATGCCGATTTCCGGGCGCCGAACGCCGGCGCCGACTCCCGGCGCGGATTTCGCGCGGGCCGCTACAACAGCCCCGCCGACGCGAGGAACTTGGCGACCTTCTCCGTCTCCTCGCCCGACAACGGCACCTGCGGCTCCGCGGTGGCCGGGCATGCGATCACCCCCCGCAGATGCAGCGCCGCCTTGAAGGCGCCCAGCGCCGAGGAACTGCCGCCCATCCGCGCCGGATCGCCCGCCCCGGTCAGCCCGAACAGCGCGCACAGCCGCTCCTGTTCGGCCCGCGCCCCCGCCCAGTCGCCCGCCCGGCACTGCCGGTAGAGCCGTACGTATCCGTGCGGATCGACATTGGCCAGCCCCGGCACCGCCCCGTCCGCGCCCAGCGCCAGCGCGGCGTCGGCGACCAGCTCGGAGCCGGTCAGCACGGCGAAGCCGGGGTGGGCGCGGGCCCCGGTGACCAGTTCCCGGAAGGCGGCCAGATCCCCGCTGGAGTCCTTGACGCCCGCCAGCACCCCGTCCCCGGCGAGCCCGAGCACCAGCTCGGGGGGCAGCTTGGTGTGCACGGCGGCCGGGATGTCGTAGGCGATCACCGGCACCGGGCCGGCGGCCGCGATCCGGCGGTAGTGGTGGACGATCTCCGAGGGGTGGGTGCGGGCGTAGAACGGCGCGGTGACCACGACCGCCTCCGCGCCGGCCGCCGTGACCGCCCGGACGTGCTCCAGGACCCTCGGCGTCGTCATGTCGACGACCCCGGCCAGCACCGGCAGCTGCCCGCCCACGTGCCCGGCGACCGCCTCCACCACCCGCCGCCGCTGGGCGTCCGTGAGGAAGGCCGCCTCCGAGGTCGAGCCGAGCACGAACAGCCCGTGCACCCCGGCGCCCACGAGGTGGTCCACCAGCCTCAGCAGCGAGGGCACGTCGACCTCGCGCTCGGGCGTGAGGGGGGTGCAGACGGGCGGGACGACTCCGGTGAGCGGGGCGGGGAAGGTCATGCACGGCTCCTGCGGGTGGGTGACGGTCGACGGGTCCTCCTTCCCAGGATGGTGACAGTGGCGGTCGTGCCCGGGGCGCGACGCGGCCGGGAAGCCATGGGAGACAATGGCGGCATGAGTCTGTTCCGCGACGACGGCATCGTGCTGCGCACCCAGAAGCTGGGCGAGGCGGACCGGATCATCACCCTGCTCACCCGGGGCCACGGCCGCGTGCGGGCCGTGGCGCGGGGCGTGCGGCGGACCAAGTCGAAGTTCGGAGCCCGGCTGGAGCCCTTCTCCCACGTGGACGTGCAGTTCTTCGCGCGCGGGAGCGAGCTGGTCGGGCGCGGGCTGCCGCTGTGCACGCAGAGCGAGACGATCGCGCCGTACGGCGGCGGCATCGTGACCGACTACGCGCGCTACACCGCCGGCACGGCCATGCTGGAGACCGCCGAGCGGTTCACCGACCACGAGGGCGAGCCGGCCGTGCAGCAGTACCTGCTGCTGGTCGGCGGCCTGCGGACGCTGGCCCGGGGGGAGCACGCCCCGCACCTCGTGCTGGACGCGTTCCTGCTGCGCTCGCTCGCGGTCAACGGGTACGCGCCCAGCTTCGGCGACTGCGCGAAGTGCGGGATGCCCGGCCCCAACCGGTTCTTCTCCGTCGCCTCCGGCGGCTCCGTGTGCGTCGACTGCCGGGTGCCCGGCAGCGTCGTACCCTCCCCGGGGACCCTGGTCCTGCTGGGCGCGCTGCTTACGGGAGACTGGGAGACGGCGGACGCCTGCGAGGCGCGGTACGTCCGGGAGGGCAGCGGGCTGGTCTCCGCCTATCTGCACTGGCATCTGGAGCGCGGGCTGCGGTCGCTGCGGTACGTGGAAAAGTCCTAGCCGGACCTGGAGAGTCGGCGCAGAGAGCCGGCACAGAGAGTCGTAGAGGGAGTCGGAGCACATGGTGGTACGCGGGATCCTGGGGCGCCAGCGGCGCGAGTACTCGGCGCCGGAGCCGCACCCCTCCGGTGCCCGTCCGCCGAAGCTCCCCGGTGAGCTGGTCCCGAACCACGTGGCGATCGTCATGGACGGCAACGGGCGGTGGGCCAAGGAGCGGGGGCTGCCGCGGACCGAGGGGCACAAGGTCGGCGCCGAGCGGGTGTTCGACGTGCTCCAGGGGTCGATCGAGATCGGCGTGCGCAACATCTCGCTGTACGCCTTCTCCACCGAGAACTGGAAGCGGTCGCCCGAGGAGGTGCGCTTCCTCATGAACTTCAACCGCGACTTCATCCGCAAGACCCGGGACCAGATGGACGAGCTGGGGATCCGGGTGCGGTGGGCCGGGCGCATGCCCAGGCTGTGGAAGTCGGTCGCCAAGGAGCTCCAGGTCGCGCAGGAGCAGACGAAGGACAACGACCTGCTCACACTGTACTTCTGCATGAACTACGGCGGGCGGGCCGAACTCGCCGACGCGGCCAAGGCGATGGCGGAGGACGTGCGGGCCGGGCGGCTGGACCCGTCGAAGGTCTCCGAGAAGACGATCCAGAAGTACCTGTACTACCCGGACATGCCGGACGTCGACCTCTTCCTGCGGCCCAGCGGGGAGCAGCGGACGTCCAACTACCTTCTCTGGCAGAGTGCTTACGCCGAGATGGTCTTCCAGGACGTGCTGTGGCCGGACTTCGACCGGCGTGACCTGTGGCGCGCGTGCCTCGAATTCGCCTCCCGCGACCGGCGGTTCGGCGGGGCGATCCCGAACGAGGAGCTGCTGGCCATGGAGGGCGACGGCTCGGCCTGAGCCGCCGCCCCGCGGCGGTCAGCCGTTCGCGCAGTCGGCGCAGGTGCCGAAGATCTCCACGGTGTGTGCCACGTTGACGTACCCGTGCTCCGCCGCGATCGCCTCCGCCCACTTCTCCACCGCCGGGCCCTCCACCTCCACCGCCTTGCCGCAGGCGCGGCAGACGAGATGGTGGTGGTGCTCGCCGGTGGAGCAGCGGCGGTAGACGGATTCGCCCTCGGACGTGCGCAGGACGTCGACCTCGCCGGCGTCGGCGAGGGACTGGAGCGTGCGGTAGACGGTGGTGAGGCCGACGGAGTCGCCCTTGTGCTTGAGCATGTCGTGGAGCTCCTGCGCGCTGCGGAACTCGTCGACCTCGTCCAGCGCCGCCGCCACTGCTGCCCGCTGACGGGTCGCGCGGCCCTTCACGGGCGGTCCAGCGGTCGTCACTGCTGCCTCCTCACGTCTCACCCCTGACCCGGGTCATTGTGCCAGCCCGGTACCCCCGAGGTCAGGCGTTGATCTCCTCGCCGGTGCCTCTCGCGGCGGGAATCACGCATTCCGCCGGATCCCCGCCGGGCCCCGCCGCCATGGCCGCGCGGGCGCGCCGCCGGGCCAGCGGAGCGGCCAGCACGGTCAGCACGACGAACGCGGCGATGGTGAGCAGCACGATCGTCGCGCCGGGCGGTACGTCCTGGTAGAACGACGTGATCGTGCCGCTGACGGTCACGGTGATGCCGAGCGCCACCGCGATCGCGAACGTCGCGGCGAAGCTGCGGGTGAGCTGCTGGGCCGCCGCCACCGGCACCACCATCAGCGCGGAGACCAGGAGCAGTCCGACGACGCGCATGGCGACCGTCACCGTCACCGCCGCCGTGACCGCCGTCAGCAGGTTCAGGGCGCGCACCGGCAGGCCCGTGACCCGCGCGAACTCCTCGTCCTGGCTCACCGCGAACAGCTGGCGGCGCAGGCCCAGCGTGACCAGCACCACGAACGCGGCCAGCAGGCAGATCGCCAGGACGTCGGAGCGGGAGACGGTGGAGAGGGAGCCGAAGAGGTACGTGGTGAGGTTGGCGTTGGATCCCGTCGGCGCCATGTTGATGAACAGCACGCCGCCCGCCATGCCGCCGTAGAAGAGCATGGCGAGCGCGATGTCGCCGCGCGTCCTGCCGTACCAGCGGATCAGCTCCATCAGGAGGGCGCCCACCACGGAGACCGCCGTCGCCATCCACACCGGGGAGGCGGACAGCAGGAAGCCGAGGCCGACGCCGGTCATGGCGACGTGTCCGATGCCGTCGCCCATCAGGGCCTGGCGGCGCTGGACCAGGTAGATGCCGATGGCCGGGGCGGTGACGCCGACCAGGACGGCGGCGAGCAGGGCCCGCTGCATGAAGGCGTAGTTCAGGAAGTCCATCAGCTCAGCAGTCCCGTGCGGATCGGTCCGGTGGCCCCGGGGGCGTGCGGGTGTACGTGGTCGTGGCCCGGCAGGGCATGCTGGCCGACGGCTCTCGGGGGCGGGCCGTCGTGCAGGACGCAGCCGTCGCGCAGGACGACCGCGCGGTCGATCAGCGGTTCCAGGGGGCCCAGTTCGTGCAGCACCAGGAGGACCGTCGTACCCGCCGCCACCTGGGCCTTCAGGGTGCGGGCCAGGATCTCCTGGCTGGCCAGGTCGACGCCGGCCATCGGCTCGTCCATGATCAGCAGTTCGGGCCGGGCGACCAGCGCGCGGGCGATCAGGACGCGCTGGTGCTGGCCGCCGGACAGGGCGTTCACCGAGTCCTTGGCGCGGTCCGCCATGCCGACCTGCTCCAGGGCGCCCCGCACGGCCGCGTGGTCGTCCTTGCGGAAGAGGCCGAAGCGGGTGCGGGCGAGGCGGCCGGAGGAGACGATCTCGGTGACCGTCGCCGGGACGCCGCCCGCGGCCGTGGTGCGCTGGGGCACGTAGCCCACGCGGGCCCAGTCGCGGAAGGCGCGCCGGGGGGTGCCGAAGAGTTCGACGGCGCCCTCGGTGACCGGGACCTGGCCGATGATCGCGCGGATCGCCGTGGACTTGCCGGAGCCGTTGGCGCCGAGGAGGGCGACGACCTCGCCGCGGCGGACGGTGAGGTCGATGCCGCGCAGGACGGGTCGGCCGCCGAGGTCGGCCCGCACGCCGCGCAGGGATACGACGGGTTCGCGTCGCGTCTGCATGCCGTCTCCTGTCACTTGGCGCCCAGCGCCTGCTGGAGCGCCTTGAGGTTGGCGTTCTGGACGGAGAAGTAGTCGGTGCCGCGGGACTTGTCCGTGATCCCCTCGATCGGGTCGAGGACGTCGGTCTTCAGGCCCGCGTCGTGCGCGATGGTCTTCGCGGTCTTGTCGCTGACGAGCGTCTCGTAGAAGACGGTGGAGACGTGGTCGGCCTTCGCCAGGTGCTCCAGGTCCCGCACGCGCGCGGCGCTCGGCTCGGAGTCGGGGTCGAGGCCGTTGATCGCCTCCTCGGTGAGGCCGTAGCGCTCGGCGAGGTAGCCGAAGGCGGCGTGGGTGGTGATGAAGACCTTGGACCCGGTGTGCGCGAGGCCGTCGCGGAACCGCCGGTCGAGGTCGCCGAGCTGCTTGACCAGGGCCGCGGTGTTCTTCTCGTAGTCGGCGGCGTGTCCGGGGTCGGCCTTCTCGAAGGCCTTGCCGACGCCCTGGGCGACCTGGGCGTAGCGCACCGGGTCGAGCCAGAGGTGCGGGTCCTTGCCCGTGGACTCCTCGCCCGGCCGGGTGTCGTGCGCGGCCGAGTGGCCGCCGACCTCGTTGCCGTGCGCCTCCAGGGTGACCAGGGAGCCGGCGTCGATCTTCGTCCGCACCCCGGACTGGGCGACCGCGTCGTCCACGGAGGGCTGGAGGTTCTTGAGATAGAGGACGGCGTCCGAGTCGTCGATCGCGGCGATCTGCTTGGGGCTGATCTCCAGGTCGTGCGGCTCCTGGCCGGGCGTGGTGAGGCTGGTGACGTGGACGTGGTCGCCGCCGATCCGTTCGGCGAGGAAGGACATCGGATAGAAGGACGCGATGACGTCGAGCCTGCCGTCGCCGGTCGCCGCCGCGCCGTCCTGGGAGCAGGCGGAGAGGGTGCCGACACCGAGCGCGGTGACGGCCGTGAGAGCGGCGGCGGGAAGGAGGCGTCCACGTATGTTCATGACAGTCATTTTCAACAAAAATGGAAACCGTTGTCAACAAGGCCCCGTGGAGGCCCCCGGGAGGCCCTGCGACGGGGGCCGATTTGGCCGTGGGGGAGGCTGCGCCGGTAACCTGAATCATTCGCTGGAAGCATCTCGCTTCAACGCCCGTCGTCGTAATGAAGAGAGCACCGTGGCCGCCGACAAGATCGACACCATCGTCAGCCTGAGCAAGCGCCGTGGCTTCGTTTTCCCGTGCAGTGAGATCTACGGCGGCCAGCGTGCCGCCTGGGACTACGGACCGCTGGGTGTCGAGCTCAAGGAGAACATCAAGCGCCAGTGGTGGCGCTACATGGTGACGTCCCGCGAGGACGTGGTCGGTATCGACTCGTCCGTCATCCTGGCCCCCGAGGTCTGGGTCGCGTCCGGCCACGTCGCCACCTTCACGGACCCGCTGACCGAGTGCACCGCCTGTCACAAGCGGTTCCGTGCCGACCACCTCGAAGAGGCCTACGAGGAGAAGAAGGGCCACGCCCCGGCGAACGGCCTGGCCGACGTCAACTGCCCGAACTGCGGCAACAAGGGCCAGTTCACCGAGCCCAAGCAGTTCTCCGGCCTGCTGTCGACGCACCTCGGCCCGACGCAGGACTCCGGTTCCGTCGCGTACCTGCGGCCCGAGACCGCGCAGGGCATCTTCACCAACTTCGCCCAGGTGCAGACCACTTCGCGCCGCAAGCCGCCGTTCGGCATCGCCCAGATGGGCAAGTCGTTCCGCAACGAGATCACGCCGGGCAACTTCATCTTCCGCACCCGCGAGTTCGAGCAGATGGAGATGGAGTTCTTCGTCAAGCCGGGCGAGGACGAGCAGTGGCAGGAATACTGGATGGAGCAGCGCTGGAACTGGTACACGGGCCTCGGCCTGCGTACCGAGAACATGCGCTGGTACGAGCACCCGAAGGAGAAGCTCTCCCACTACTCGAAGCGGACGGCGGACATCGAGTACCGCTTCCAGTTCGGTGGCAGTGAGTGGGGCGAGCTGGAGGGTGTCGCCAACCGTACGGACTACGACCTCGGCGCCCACGCCAAGGCCTCCGGCCAGGACCTCTCCTACTTCGACCAGGAGGCCGGCGAGCGCTGGACGCCGTACGTCATCGAGCCGGCGGCCGGTGTCGGCCGCACCATGCTGGCCTTCCTGCTCGACGCGTACGTCGAGGACGAGGCGCCGAACGCCAAGGGCAAGATGGAGAAGCGCACGGTGCTGCGCCTCGACCACCGGCTCGCCCCGGTGAAGGTCGCGGTGCTGCCGCTGTCCCGCAACCCGGAGCTGTCGCCCAAGGCCAAGGGCCTGGCGCAGGCGCTGCGGCAGAACTGGAACATCGACTTCGACGACGCCGGTGCCATCGGCCGCCGCTACCGCCGCCAGGACGAGATCGGTACGCCGTTCTGCGTGACCGTCGACTTCGACACGCTCGACGACAACGCCGTCACGGTGCGCGAGCGTGACTCGATGAAGCAGGAGCGGGTGTCGCTCGACCAGATCGAGGGGTACCTGGCGCAGCGCCTGATCGGCGCCTAGTCGCGAACCGTGGAAGCCGGGCGGGCCGAGGGGAACGGCCCGCCCGGCTTTCGCGTTCCCTCCCCGCGACAAGCGCTGGGACAAGTGTGGGGTCAAGTGTGGGGTCAAGTGTGGGGTCAAGTGTGGGGTCAAATATGGAATGACAGATATTGAAATCTGTCAGCTGTCATGCCATGCTGGGTTCATGACGACGACGCCGCACACCCGAAACCTCGGCACCACCGGCCCCCAGGTCTCCGCTCTCGGCCTCGGCTGCATGGGCATGTCCGCGTTGTACGGCGACGCCGACCGCGCCGAGTCCATCGCGACCATCCACGCCGCGCTCGACGCGGGCGTGACCCTGCTGGACACCGGCGACTTCTACGCCATGGGGCACAACGAGATGCTGATCGGCGAGGCCCTGCGCACCGCGCCCGCCGCGCGGCGTGAACAGGCCCAAATCAGCGTGAAGTTCGGCGCCCTGCGCGACCCGGAGGGCAACTGGAGCGGCTACGACGGCCGGCCCGCCGCCGTGAAGAACTTCGCCGCCTACTCCCTTCAGCGCCTCGGCGTCGACCACATCGACGTCTACCGCATCGCCCGCCTCGACCCGGACGTCCCCATCGAGGAGACCGTCGGCGCCATCGCCGAACTGATCGAGAAGGGGTACGTCCGCCACGTCGGCCTCAGCGAGGTCGGGGCCGAGACCATCCGCCGGGCCGCCGCCACCGCGCCCGTCGCCGACCTCCAGATCGAGTACTCGCTCATCTCCCGCGGCATCGAGCGGGACATCCTGCCCACCACCCGCGAGCTGGGCATTGGCATCACCGCGTACGGCGTGCTGTCCCGGGGCCTGATCTCCGGCCACTTCACCCGCGACCGGCAGCTCGCCGGCAACGACTTCCGCGCCCACTCGCCCCGCTTCCAGGGCGAGAACCTCCAGCACAACCTGGACCTGGTCGACGCCCTGCGCGAGATCGCCGAGCGCAAGGGCGCCACCGTGGCGCAGACCGCCATCGCCTGGGTGCTGTCGCGCGGCGCGGACATCGTGCCGCTGATCGGCGCCCGCACCCGCGAGCGGCTGGCCGAGTCGCTCGGCGCGCTGGAGGTGACCCTGGACGCGGCCGACCTGGCGGCGATCGAGCGGGCCGTACCGGCGGACGCGGCGGCCGGCGACCGCTACCCGAGCGCGCAGATGGCACACCTGGACAGCGAGCGCTGACCACGGTGCCGGGTACGGTCTAGGCATGGCACCGACCAGCGAGACCCTGACCGCCGAGCGCATCCTCGAAGCGACCGAGGAGGTGCTGCGGCGGCACGGCCCGGCCAAGGCCACCGTGGTGGACGTGGCCCGCGCGCTCGGTGTCAGCCACGGCAGTGTCTACCGGCACTTCCGTACCAAGGCCGCGCTGCGCGAGGCGGTCACCAAACGCTGGCTGGACCGGACCTCCGAGCGGCTCGCCGGGATCGCCGCCGCGGGCGACCCGGACCCCGGGACCCGGCTGCGGGACTGGCTCGCCGCGCTGTTCGAGGCCAAGCGGCACAAGGCGGGCGACGATCCGGAGCTGTTCGCCACCTACACGGTGCTGGCGGACGAGAACGGCGCGGCCGTCGGCGAGCACATAGCCGAACTGACCGCGCAGTTGACCCGCGTCATCGAAGAAGGGGCCGGGTCGGGCGCCTTCTCGGTGCCCGACCCGGCCGCCGCGGCCCGAGCCGTCTTCCAGGCCACCGGCCGTTTCCACGACCCCTGTCATGCCAGGGAGTGGACCCGGCCCGGCGTCGGCGAGGAGTTCACGGCCGTCGTGGACCTGCTGTTGCGGGGTCTTCGCTGACGTCTGCCGAGGTCAGCTGACCTTCACGCTGACCGGCGACGACATGACCTTGCCGTCCTTGGTCACCACGCGCACCGTCTGGTCGCCCTTGGCGGTGAAGGCCCGGCGGATGGTGAAGCTGCCGTTGCGGTTGACGGTGGTCGTGGTCCGCAGCGCGGTCCACTTGCCGTTCGTCCGGTGCTGGAGCACCAGCGTGGTGCCGGCATTCACGCCCTTGACGCGGCCGGCGAAGGCCACGGTCTCGCCGTGCCGGACGGTCTTGTGGGTGGCCGAGACCGTGATGGAACCCATCGCGGTGCGCGTCGGCATCGGTTTCATGGGCGCCGTGCGCGTCGGCATCGGCTTCTTGGTCGGCATGGCCGTGCGGGTCGCGGCCGCGTCGGGGTGGGGGGTGCTGGTCGCCGCGAAGGCTCCGGCCGTACCGCCGGAGAGCAGCGCGACGGACAGGGCGCCGGCGCCCAGAGCGCGGCCGTAGCGGTGGTGGCGGAGTACGGAGTTCATGGTTGTCTCCTTGCTCGATCGTTCGCTCGATCGGACGTCTCCCAGGCTGACCCGACTTCGCTCCGTCGGCCACTCGAAGCGCTGAGTGACCAGGAAAAGGATCTATGAAAGCGCAGGTCAGAGGCGCTTCCCGGCAGTTTCCGGGGCCCTTCGCGGACCCCGGCGCCAGACCCCGGCGCCCGGCCCCGGTGCCAGCCCCCGCCGACACCAGGGCTCAGCCGACCCGCCGCGGCAGCCGCAGCCCGAGCACCCCCGTCAGGACGATCCCCGCCACCTGCGCGAGCAGCGTGACGATCAGCGCCTCCCGCGTCCCCGTGTGCGGCACGAGCGCGAGGTACAGCGTCCCGAGCGTCGCCACCCCGAGCGCCAGTCCCGACTGCTGCGTGGTGACCAGCACGCCACCGCCCACGCCGGCCCGGGCCGCCGGCACCTCGGACAGCACCAGCCGCATCACGTTGGGGAGTTGGAGCGCCTGCCCGGCACCGGCCACCGCCATCCCCGGCAGCAGCGTGACGAGGCTCAGGTGCGGCCAGTCCCGCCAGACGGCAGCCGCGATCAGCAGCACCCCGACGCCCTGCACGACGGACCCGGCCGGCACCACCCGCGTGCCGTACCGCGTGATCAGCCGCGGCCCCGCGAGCGAGACGCAGAGGAACACCACGGCCATCGGCGCGAGCGCGAGCCCGGCCGGCACCGGGCCCAGGTGGGCGCCCTGCTGGAGCGCCAGCGCGATCACGAACATGAACCCGCTGAAGCCCACCGTGAACGGCACGATCAGCACCAGCCCGCGCCGCAGCGAGGCGAGCCCGAGCAGGCTCGGCGGCACCAGGGGGGTGCGCCCCGCCCGGTCCGCCCGCCGCTCCACCAGCCAGAAACCGGCCGCCGCGAACGGGAACGCGGCCAGCGACAGCCACGTCCACAGCGGCCAGCCCGCCGCCCGGCCCTCGGTGAGCGGGGCGAGCAGCGTCAGCAGGGACACCGCGAGCAGCGCGGTGCCCGGACCGTCGACGGGTTCCGGGTGCTGGGAGCGGGTCTCGGGCACGAGCCGGACGGCGAGGACCAGGCCCAGCACGACCACGGGCACGTTGACCAGGAACACCGCCCGCCATCCGCTCCCGGCGATGTCGGCGGCGACCAGGACCCCGCCGAGTATCTGCCCGGCCACCATGGACAGGCCGGCCGTGGCGCCGTACAGGCTCATCGCCTTCGCGCGGCGCGCGCCCTGGGTGGCGGACTGGATGGTGGCCAGCACCTGCGGCAGCATCGCGGCGGCCGCGGCGCCCTGCGCCACCCGCGCGGCCACCAGGCTCCACGCGCCGGGCGCGAGCCCGCAGGCCAGCGAGGTCAGCCCGAAGGCGGCCATGCCGCCGAGGAACAGCCTGCGGCGTCCGAAGAGGTCCCCGAGCCGCCCGCCGAGCACGAGCAGCACGGCGTAGGCGACGCCGTACCCCGCGACCACCAGCTCCAGCACGGCCTCGCTCGCGCGCAGGTCGGTGCCCATGGTCGGCAGGGCGACATTGACGATGAAGAAGTCGACCAGCGGCAGCGCCGCGGCCAGCAGGACGGTGAACAACCCGGGACCGCCGAGCGCGGGCGGTGCGGCCGCCGGGCGGACGGCGTGGACGGTGACGGTCTCACTCATGCCCCCGAGCCTGCGCCGCGGTCCAGACGGGTACCAGAGTGTCCTCATCCTGGTACCAGGAGTACCTGGAAACAGGCTGACCGGAACGGCACCCTGGGAGCATGGCCACCATGACCACCATCGCACCGGAACAGGGGAGCGCCGCGGGCGGCGCCGAGATCCGGCGGCACGAGCTGGCCGCCTTCCTGCGCAGCCGGCGCGAGCGCATCAGGCCCGAGCAGGTCGGCCTGCCGCGCGGCCGGCGCCGCCGTACGCCGGGCCTGCGCCGCGAGGAGGTGGCGCACCTGTCCGCGGTCGGCGTCACCTGGTACACCTGGCTCGAACAGGCCCGTGCGATCCAGGTCTCGGTCCAGGTCCTCGACGCCCTCGCGCGCACCCTGCGGCTCGACCCCAGCGAGCGCGCCCATCTGTTCCAGCTGGCCGGCGCCAACGACCCGGCGCCGGGGGCCCGTTGCCCGAGTGTCACGCCCGCGCTGCGCGAGATGCTGGACCGGCTCGGGCCGATCCCCGCCTCCGTGCAGAACAGCCGGTACGACATCGTCGCCTACAACCGCACCTACGCCCTCCTCATGGGCACCGACCTGGACACGATCCCGCCCGAGGACCGCAACTGCATCCTGCTCGCCTACACGAACCCCGACTGGCGGGCCGCGATCGTGCACCTGGAGGAGAGCCAGCGGCTGATGGCCGCCCGGCTGCGCGCGGCACTGGCCGGTCATCTCGGCGAGCCGGCCTGGAAGGTGCTCCTCAAGCGGTTGCAGGAGTCGCCGGAGTTCCGGGAGAACTGGGAGCGTTACGAGGTGGTCGGCCACCGCTCCAAGACCAAGGAGTTCCTCAACCCCCATGTGGGGCACCTGACGCTGGAGCACACCGATCTGTGGCTGGCCCCCGAACTGGGCGGCCGGATGGTGACGTACACGCCGAAGAACGAGGAGACCCGGGAGCGCCTGGCGCGGCTCCACCTGCTGGCCCAGGGGAGTTGACCGCGTCCGTGTGCGGTGTCAGCCGCGGTGGGAGGCGCCCACCACCTGGCGGATCTCCGTGGTCTCCAGCCGCTGTGCCGTGCGCTCGGCCGTCCGCCGGGCCCAGTGGCCGCTGGTGAGCAGGCCCAGGGTGAGCACCGCGAGACCGCACAGGGTGAGGATCCACCAGCCCGGCCGGGCGGCGGAGACGAAGGCGCCGCGGTACGACGACGAGCCGATGCCGGAGGCGAGGACCGCGCCGATCACCGCGACGCCGAGGGTCTGGCCCAGTTGCCGGCTGGTGGAGGCGACGGCGGCGGCGACCCCGGCCTGGGAGCGGGGCATGCCCGAGACCGCCGTGTTGGTGATCGGCGCGTTGACGAAGCCGAAGCCGATACCGAACAGGACGTAGCCGATGAACAGGGTGACGTTCGAGGTCTCGGCCTCGAAGACGGCGAACAGGACGCCGCTGACCGTCATGGCCGTACCGGCGATCAGGAGCGGCACCCGGGGACCGCGGGTGCCGACCAGCCGGCCGGACAGGGGGGCGCACAGGAAGGTCGGCGCGGCCATGGGCAGCATCCACAGGCCCGCGTGCAGGGCGTCGAGGCCGCGCACGTTCTGGAGGTACAGCGTCGACATGAAGAGGAAGCCGCCGAGCGCGGCGAAGGCGCTGATCGCGATCACGGTCGCCCCGCTGAACGGCGCGGAGCGGAAGAAGCGCAGGTCGATGAGGGGTTCGTCACGCCGGGGCTCGTACCAGAGCAGGGCCCCCAGGGCGGCGGCGGCGATCACGAAGTACGGCGTCACCGAGGCGAGCCCCGAGTCCGGCGCCTGGATGATCCCGTACGTCAGCGCGCCGAACAGGGCGATCACCAGCACCTGACCCACCGGGTCGGGGCGGCGGCCCTTGGGGGCGCGGGACTCCGGGACGAAGCGCAGGGTGAGCAGCAGGGCCGCGAGGCCGATGGGGAGGTTGACCCAGAAGATCGCGCGCCAGCTCACCGACTGCACCAGCAGGCCGCCGACCAGCGGGCCCAGCGCCATGGATATGCCGACCACCGCACCCCAGACGCCGATGGCACGGGCGCGTTCGCGGGCGTCGGTGAAGGTGTTGGTGATGATCGACATGGCGACCGGGTTGAGCATCGAGCCGCCGATCGCCTGGACCATGCGGAAGACGACGAGCAGGGAGAGGCTGGAGGCCAGCGAGCACAGCACCGAGCCGACGGTGAACACCACGAGGCCGATCATGAAGACCCGCTTGCGGCCGATCCGGTCGGCGGTGGAACCCGACAGCATCAGCAGCGAGGCCAGGACGAGTGTGTAGGCGTCGATGGTCCACTGGAGACCGGACGTGGTGGCGTGCAGTTCACGCTGCATCGACGGCAGCGCCACGTTCAGCACGGTGTTGTCGAGGCTCACGATCAGCAGGCTCATGCAGCAGATCGCAAGCACGAGCATGCGCCTGCGGGGACTCAACTCTGGCATGGGCGTCATCGTACGCCGATGTCGATAGTGCGTCTAACTAATGACTTCTACACGGGTTCGCGGCCGCCGGGGGAGGCGGGGTCGTCCGGCACGCCGGGCGGTGGGGGACAATGGGTCCCTGTCCCGCGCTGTTCGTCCGTCACAGATCCGCCCCGGAGCCGTCTGATGTCCCACCCGCTTTCCATCGGCCCGCACGCCGTGACACCGCCCGTCGTGCTCGCACCCATGGCGGGGATCACCAACGCGCCCTTCCGCACGCTGTGCCGGGAGTTCAGCGGGGGCAAGGGGCTGTACGTCAGCGAGATGATCACGACCCGGGCGCTGGTCGAGCGCAACGAGAAGACCATGCAGCTGATCAGGTTCGACGCGAGCGAGACGCCGCGTTCGATCCAGCTCTACGGCGTCGACCCCGCGACCGTCGGCAAGGCCGTCCGCATGATCGCGGAGGAGGACCTCGCCGACCACATCGACCTGAACTTCGGCTGCCCCGTCCCCAAGGTGACCCGCAAGGGCGGCGGGTCGGCGCTGCCGTACAAGCGGAACCTGCTGCGGGCGATCCTGCGCGAGGCGGTGTCCGGGGCGGGCGACCTGCCCGTGACGATGAAGATGCGCAAGGGCATCGACGACGACCACATGACCTACCTCGACGCCGGGCGGATCGCCGTCGAGGAAGGGGTGACGGCGATCGCGCTGCACGGTCGTACGGCGGCGCAGCACTACGGCGGCACCGCCGACTGGTCCGCCATCGCACGGCTGAAGGAACATGTGCCGGAGATCCCCGTGCTCGGCAACGGGGACATCTGGTCGGCGCAGGACGCGCTGCGGATGGTGCGGGAGACCGGGTGCGACGGGGTGGTCGTGGGGCGTGGCTGCCTGGGCCGGCCCTGGCTCTTCGCCGACCTCGTGGCCGCGTTCGAGGGCCGGTCCGACTACCGGCGGCCCGTGCTGCGGGAGGTCGCCGACGTGATGGTCCGGCACGCCCGGCTGCTCGGGGAGTGGCTCGGCGACGAGGCCAAGGGCGTGATCGACTTCCGCAAGCACGTCGCGTGGTACCTGAAGGGCTTCGCGGTGGGCTCCGAGATGCGGGGGCGCCTCGCGATCACCTCGTCCCTGGCGGAGCTGCGCGCCGGCCTCGACGAGCTGGACCTCGACCAGCCGTGGCCCGCCGGCGCGGACGGCCCGCGTGGCCGCACCTCCGGCAACAACCGGGTCGTCCTGCCGGACGGCTGGCTGAAGGACCCGTACGACCGCGCCGGCGTGAGCGCGGACGCCGAGCTGGACACCTCGGGCGGCTGACCCCGGAGGGCTCCGCCCCGCGCCCCGGTACCCGGCCCCGCGCCTCACGCTCCCCCGACCGCCGTCAGCAAGGCCAGCGGCGCCGCCGCCGAGCGGGATTCGAGGGCGCACGCGTGGGGGTAGGGGACCGGTTCCGGATGGGTGGCGCGGGGGTAGCCCGCCAGGACCTCGGGGAGGCGGTGGGCGGTGGACAGGGAGGCGTCGACCAGGGCGTGAGCCACAGCGCGGGCCTCGTCGTGCAGACCGTAGCGGGCCAGGCCCAGGGCGATCAGGGCGTTGTCGTGCGGCCAGACGGAACCGCGGTGCGGGGAGAGCGGGTGGTAGGCGGGCTGGCCGGCGGCCAGCGTGCGGACGCCCCAGCCGGAGAAGAAGTCCGGCTCCAGCAGGCGGCGGCCCACCACCTCGCCGTATTCCTTGTCCAGCAGCCCCGTCCACAGCAGATGCCCCGCGTCGGAGGCCAGCGCGTCGATCCGCCGGCCCTCCCCGTCCAGGGCCAGCGCCGGGAAGGACGCGTCCGGCATCCAGAAGTCCCGCTGGAAGCGGTCGCGCAGGTCCGCCGCGCTCTGTTCGAGCAGCGCCGCGTACGTCTCGTCGGCCCACACCGTCCGCGCCACCCACGCCGTCCGCCGCAGCGCGTCGTACGCATAGCCCTGCGCGCCCGCCGCCATCACCGCCCCGCTCGGCCGCGTGCCGTCGGCGCCGCAGATCGCGCCGGGGGAGTCCTTCCAGTTCTGGTTCGCGAGGCCGCCCTCGTCGGCGCGGTAGACGAGGTAGCCGCGCGAGGTCAGCCCGCCGTGGTCCAGCATCCAGCCCACCGCGGCCCGCGCGTGCGCCTCCAGCCGGCGGGCCGGCGCCGGGTCCCCGGTCCGCTCGGTGTACGCGCCGAGCAGGACGAGGAACAGCGGGGTCGCGTCGACCGAGCCGTAGTACCGCGCGTACGGCACCTGCCCGAAGTGCGCCAGCTCCCCGTGCCGTACCTCGTGCACGATCTTGCCCGGCTCGGCGCCCCGGACGCCGTCGGCCCCGGTCGCCTGGGTCGCGGCCAGCGCGAGGAGTGTCGCGACGGCCGGGCGGGGCCGGTAGGGGAGCACGAACAGGGAGGTGAGCAGGGCGTCCCGGGCGAGCGGCGTGAGATACCAGGGCGCCCCGCCGGCCGGCACCCGCAGCTCCTCGCCGTCCGGCCCGGTGGCCGGGATCTGCAGCGCCGCCAGGTCCGTGAGCCCCCGCGCACAGGCCGCCGCCAGCTCCGGCCAGCCGGCCGGCAGCGCCACGTCCTCCGTGAACTCGGCCTCCATGGCGGCGAGTTGGGTCGCCTGGGCGGCCGGGTCCCGGGGCACCCGGAGCGCGCGCCGGTCGCCGTGCGGGCGCGCCATCACCCGCAGGACCAGTTCCCGGGTGGCGCCCGGCGGCAGCTGAAGCGTCCACACCAGGCGGCGGGCGCCCGTACCCGTCTCCTCCACCGCGTCCGGCGCCGGATCGGCCGTGATCGTCGTGCACGAACGCCATTCCGCGCGCCGGTAGGTGAACTCGATCCCGTCGTCCAGCACGATCCGCGAGCGCAGCGCGCCCGCCTTGACGTACGTGCGGTGGTCGGGGCGCAGCTCGAACTGGTCGGCGAAGTCCGCGTCCGCGGTGATCGCCAGCCGGATGGTCGTCGGCACCGGCCGGTTGCTCGTCACCCGGACCGTCTCCACGAACGAGCTGTCCCCGACGGCCTGTTCACGAAAGAGCGTGTGCGCCGGCGGCTCCGGGCGGGCGCCGCGCGGTACGAGGACACAGCGCGCGGTGCCGCCGTCCGCGACCGGCGTGAGCACCTCGGGCACCGCGCCGTCCACGGTGAGCTGCCAGCGGCTCAGATGCCGGGCGTCGCGCACGAACAACCCGTCCGGGGAGCCGCCGCCCCGGACCCCGCTGATGTCGCCCCGATCGCCCACGGCGGCGAACGTCGCGCCGTGCACGAGCAGATGATGCCGGTCCGTCATCCCCGGTCCCTTCCCTCGTCACTCCTGTCGAACGTGCCGGTGCCCGCCTCGGACACGCCTCGCGACGGACGCTTGAGCTCTTCGTGCAGGTCGCTTGAGACGCTCTTGGTGCGGGTGAGGCATCGCTTACGCGGGCCCGTCGAGCAGCCCTTGGTGCAGATCGAGCGCGAGCGCGGCGGTCCAGCCGAAGCCGGTCGCGCCGCACGCCTCGCCCGTGTACGGGTCGACGTACTCCGCGAACCCGGTCGCCTCCGCCAGTTCCAGCACCGCCGCGCGCAGCGCGTCGGCCGGCGCCCGCTCGCCGTGCAGCCGCAGCCCCCGCTCCACCAGCCAGCCGGTGTTGAACCAGGCCGGACCCCGCCAGTACCGGTGCGGGTCGAAGGCCTCGCCGAGCAGGTCGTAACTGGGCACGAGCCGGGTCGCGCCGCCGAGCCCGAAGTGCGGGCCGGTCAGGGTGCGCACGAGGGCGGTGACCTGCGCGCGGGGGAGCGTGGGCAGCAGGAGCGGGACGAGGCCCGTGACGCCCCGCTCGGGGACCAGCCCGCCGCCCCGCACGTCCCGGCACAGGAACATCCCGGACTCCGCGCTCCACAGCCGCTCCACCAGCGCCGACGTCAGCCGCTCGGCACGTGCGTGGCGGGCGGTGGCGCTGGCGCCCAGTTCGGCGGCGATGCGGGCGAGGGCGTGTTCGGAGGCGATGAGCAGGGCGTTGAAGGACGGGTCCTCCACCGCGAACTCCCCCCGCCCGTCGGCGTACCGGGCGTCCCGGTAGTCCACGGCGAGGCGCACGTACCGCCCGTAGTCCAGGTCCGTCGGCCGGTCCTCGGGCGCGCCGTGGTCGAGGTCGGCGCGGCGGAAGGAGCGGGCCGGGGCCGGGGTGATCCGCGCGAGCGGCGCGTCCCAGCAGGGGCTGTTGTCCATCCCCTGCTCCCAGGGATGTACGACGGACACCAGGCCGCCGCCGCCCAGGTCCCGGCACCGCAGCAGATAGCGGTGCCAGGCGGCCAGCCTCGGGTACACCCGGGCCAGGAAGCCCCGGGCGTCCGAGAGGCCGGGGTCGGCGCGGTGCACCAGCCAGGCCGCCAGCGCGTGCACCGGTGGCTGCACGATGCCGGACGTCTGTACGGTGCGCGGGGCGCCCGCCGCGTGTCCGGCGGTGGTGGAGCGCCAGAAGTCGGGGCCGGGGAAGTAGGCGTCGAGGGGGACGGAGGGGTTGAAGACGATGTGCGGCACGCGCCCGTCCGCCCACTGGGCGGCCAGCAGCGTCTCCAGTTCGGTCTGCGCGCGCAGTGGCGAGAGGTGCCGCAGCCCGATCGCGACGAACGCCGAGTCCCAGGACCACTGGTGGGGGTACAGGCTCCGGGAGGGGACCGTCGAGGCGCCCGTCCAGTTGGCGTCGAGCACCGCCGCGGCCCTCGTCCGCAGCGCGGACCGGGACGCGTACGGCGGTGACTGGGCGCTGAGTTGGGCGGTGCGGTCCACTCGGGGCTCCCCCAAGACGACGACGTCCGGACGGCCGGCCGACGAGGTTAGGCGTCGGCCACCATAGAGTTACGTCTATTTAACACGCATAACCCACTATGTAATGCACGCTTGGGAAACACAAGGGGGTGCGCATGACCGGACGTCCGGGGAGGAGCGGGATGAACTCCAGGAGCGGCAGTCAGGCAGGCGCCGGGGATCTGCTCCAACTGGTGCGCAGTGGACGGGCGGTGACGCGCGGCGCGCTCCAGCAGGCGACCGGGCTGTCCCGCGCGACCGTCGGCCAGCGCCTGGACCGGCTGTTCCGGGCCGGCTGGCTGCGCGAGGGCGCGGGCGGGCCGGTCGAGTCGCCGCTCGGCGGACGCCCGTCCATCACCCTGGAGTTCGACGGCTCCCACGCCGTCGTCCTCGCCGCCGACCTCGACACCCGGCACGCGCGCGCGGCCGTGCTCTCCCTGACCGGCGAGATCCTGGCCGAGCACTCCGGCACCCTGGTGGTCGAGGAGGGCCCGGAGCCGGTGCTGGCCGAACTCGGGTGCTGGTTCGGCGAGTTGCTGGAGAAGGCCGGGCAGCGTCCGGTCGAGGTGTGCGGGATCGGGCTCGCGGTCCCGGGCCCGGTGGACAGCACGACCGGCCGGGTGGTGCAGCCCCCGATGATGCCCGGCTGGGACGGGTACGACATAACGGCCCGCCTCTCCCGCGCCCTCACCGACCACACCGGGGCGCCGCCGGTCCCGGTCCTGGTGGACAACGACGCCAACCTCATGGCGTACGGCGAACAGCGCGCCGGGCACCCCGGCTGCGCGGCCTTCGTCCTCGTCAAGGTGTCCACGGGCATCGGTGCCGGCGTGGTGGTCGACGGCTCCATATACCGGGGGATCGACGGCGGCGCGGGCGACATCGGGCACATCCGGGTGGGCGCGGACGCGCTGTGCCGGTGCGGTTCGTACGGCTGTCTCGCCGCCGTCGCGAGCGGCGGTGCGGTGGCCCGGCGGCTGGCGGCCTCCGGGGTGCCGGCCGCCTCCGGCTCGGACGTACGGGACCTGCTGGCGGCGGGGCACCCGGAGGCGGCGGCGCTGGCCCGGGAGGCGGGGCGCCGGGTCGGGGACGTCCTGGCGACCGTCGTCACGCTGCTCAACCCGGGCGTCCTGATGATCGCGGGAGATCTGGCCGGAACACCCTTCCTCACCGGCGTCCGGGAACTGCTGTACCAGCGGGCGCTGCCGCGCTCCACGGCCCATCTGGACGTGGTCACCTCCCGGCTGGGGGAGCGGGCGGGGCTCATCGGAGCGGGGGCGCTGGTCGTGGAGCATCTGTACGCGCCGGAGCGGGTGGAGGAGCGGTTGCGGGCGCTGGGGGTGTGACGTCGGCGTAATGTCGACTTTATGGTTTTTTCTCCAGTGGTGACGTCGTCCGCTTCGTGGTCCGCCCCCGGTCCGGATGGTGAAATCCGGGGCTCTGAGACGGCGTGATTCTCGCCACCCCTGATAAGGGCTCCGCTCATATGAGCGGAAATGAAGAGCCTGCACTTCTCAAAGGGTGGCACTGGGTGCCATCCTTTGATCGTTCATCGATCAAACTCAATCGAAGCATTAGTCGCTCATGTGAGCGGAGGAATCCACCCTTCCGGACCGCTTGCCTTCAGGAAGTGAATACATGGCCGCGTCTTGCGTTGCCATTCTTTGACTTTCGATCCACTGGCGGACGGGTGGTCGCACGCGCATGACCCGCAAGTGGACGTACCCATGAGCCTTCGATCTGGGTATGTTCCTGGCCGTCAGGGCAGCCACCGTGGCCTCAAGGAGTCGAGTCCCGTGTCGGAAAACAAAGCACCCCGGGTAGCGAAGTTCGTTTACGACTTCACCGAGGGAAACAAGGACCTCAAAGACCTCCTCGGTGGCAAGGGCGCGAACCTCGCCGAGATGACCAACCTGGGCCTTCCGGTTCCTCCCGGTTTCACCATCACCACGGAGGCCTGCAAGGTCTACCTGGAGAGCGGCGAGGAGCCGGCGGCACTGCGTGACGAGGTGAGTGCGCACCTCGACGCCCTCGAGACCCGCATGGGCAAGAAGCTCGGCCAGGCGGACGACCCGCTGCTGGTGTCGGTGCGCTCGGGCGCCAAGTTCTCCATGCCCGGCATGATGGACACGGTCCTCAACATCGGCCTGTCGGACCAGTCCGTCCAGGGCCTGGCCAAGCAGGCCGGCGACGAGCGCTTCGCCTGGGACTCCTACCGCCGCCTCATCCAGATGTTCGGCAAGACCGTCCTCGGCGTCGAGGGCGACCTCTTCGAGGAGGCGCTGGAGGCGGCCAAGTCCGCCAAGAAGGTCAAGGTCGACACCGACCTGGAGGCCGGTGACCTGAAGAAGCTGGTCACCGCCTTCAAGAAAATCGTCAAGAAGCAGGCCGGCCGCGACTTCCCGCAGGACCCGCGCGAGCAGATGGACCTCGCCGTCAAGGCCGTCTTCGAGTCCTGGAACGGCGACCGCGCCAAGCTCTACCGCCGCCAGGAGCGCATCCCGCACGACCTGGGCACGGCCGTCAACGTGTGCTCGATGGTCTTCGGCAACCTCGGCCCGGACTCCGGCACCGGCGTCGCCTTCACCCGCGACCCCGCCTCCGGACACCAGGGCGTCTACGGCGACTACCTCCAGAACGCCCAGGGCGAGGACGTGGTGGCGGGCATCCGCAACACCGTCCCGCTGGCGGAGCTGGAGCGGATCGACAAGAAGTCGTACGACCAGCTCATGCAGATCATGGAGACGCTGGAGAACCATTACAAGGACCTCTGCGACATCGAGTTCACGATCGAGCGCGGTCAGCTGTGGATGCTCCAGACCCGGGTCGGCAAGCGCACCGCGGGCGCGGCGTTCCGCATCGCCACCCAGCTGGTCGACCAGGGCCTGATCGACGAGACCGAGGCGCTTCAGCGCGTCACCGGCGCCCAGCTCGCCCAGCTCATGTTCCCGCGCTTCGACGAGAAGGCGAAGGTCGAGCAGGTCGGGCGCGGCATCGCGGCGTCGCCGGGCGCGGCGGTCGGCAAGGCGGTCTTCGACTCGTACACGGCCGTCAAGTGGTCGCGCTCGGGTGAGAAGGTCATCCTGGTCCGCCGGGAGACCAACCCCGACGACCTCGACGGCATGATCGCGGCCGAGGGCATCCTCACCTCGCGCGGCGGCAAGACCTCGCACGCGGCCGTGGTCGCGCGCGGCATGGGCAAGACCTGTGTCTGCGGCGCGGAGGAGCTGGAGGTCGACACCAAGCGGCGCCGCATGACGGTCCCCGGCGGCCATGTGGTCGAGGAGGGCGACGTCATCTCCATCGACGGCTCCACGGGCAAGGTCTACCTGGGCGAGGTCCCGGTGGTCCCCTCCCCGGTCGTGGAGTACTTCGAGGGCCGGATGCACCCGGGCGCGGACGACGCCGACGAGCTGGTCGAGGCCGTGCACCGGATGATGGCCTTCGCCGACCGCAAGCGCCGGCTGCGGGTGCGGGCCAACGCGGACAACGCCGAGGACGCGCTGCGCGCCCGCCGCTTCGGCGCCCAGGGCATCGGCCTGTGCCGCACCGAGCACATGTTCCTCGGTGAGCGGCGCGAGATGGTCGAGAAGCTGATCCTCGCGGACACCGAGGAGGAGCGCGAGGCGGCACTGACGGAGCTGCTGCCGCTCCAGAAGAAGGACTTCGTCGAGCTGTTCGAGGCGATGGACGGCCTGCCGGTCACCATCCGCCTCCTCGACCCGCCGCTGCACGAGTTCCTGCCCGACATCACGGAACTCTCGGTCCGCGTGGCCCTCGCCGAGTCCCGCCAGGAGCCGCACGAGAACGACCTGCGGCTGCTCCAGGCCGTGCACCGGCTGCACGAGCAGAACCCGATGCTGGGCCTGCGCGGCGTGCGCCTCGGCCTGGTCATCCCCGGCCTGTTCGCGATGCAGGTCCGCGCGATCGCCGAGGCGGCCGCGGAGCGCAAGTCGGCGAAGGGCGACCCGCGCGCCGAGATCATGATCCCGCTCGTGGGCACGGTCCAGGAGCTGGAGATCGTCCGCGAGGAGGCCGACAGGGTCATCGCGGAGGTCCAGGCGGCGACGGGCACCGAGCTGAAGCTGGCGATCGGCACGATGATCGAGCTGCCGCGCGCCGCGCTGACCGCCGGCCAGATCGCGGAGGCGGCGGAGTTCTTCTCCTTCGGCACCAACGACCTCACGCAGACGGTCTGGGGCTTCAGCCGGGACGACGTGGAGGCCTCCTTCTTCACGGCCTACCTGGAGAAGGGCATCTTCGGGGTGTCGCCCTTCGAGACGATCGACAAGGACGGCGTGGGCTCCCTGGTGAAGGCGGCGGCGGAGGCCGGCCGGCGCACCCGCCCCGACCTCAAGCTCGGCGTCTGCGGCGAGCACGGCGGCGACCCCGAGTCGGTCCACTTCTTCCACGAGGCCGGCCTCGACTACGTCTCCTGCTCCCCGTTCCGCATCCCGGTCGCCCGCCTCGAAGCCGGCCGCGCGGCCACCCAGTCCACAGGCAGCGACCACCGCTGACCCCGGGCCCACCGCCGGTCCCCGACCCTCACCCGACCGACGGCGCCCGGTGCACGAAAGAGAGGCGGCACCCTGTGCGGGGGTGCCGCCTCTCGGCGCACCGGGCCGCGGCAGGCGCCGTGTCACGCGCTGTCCGCTTGCAGTGACACACCGCCGCAACACCCCTTTCGTAATCGGCGCGCATGGTTGATCGTTGAGCTGTGCGTTGAGGACCGACGTCAGGGGCAGGACATGACGATCAGCCGTAGGGCACTGCTGGGCGCGGGGGCCGGGCTCGGTGTGGGGGTGGTGGGGGCCTGTGGGTCCAACACCGGGCGTGGTGGCGGGGGTTCGGGTGGGGTGCGGCTCGCGCAGTGGTATCACCAGTACGGGGAGACCGGGACCGAGCAGGCCGTTGAGCGTTATGCCGCCGCGTACGAGAAGGCGCGCGTCGACGTGCAGTGGCGGCCCGGGAACTACGATCAGCAGACGGCCGCGGCGCTGCTCACCGATTCCGGGCCGGACGTCTTCGAGGTCAACGGGCCCTCGCTCGACCAGATCCAGGGCGGGCAGGTCGAGGATCTGACCGCGTTGCTCGACGGGGTCGAGGACGACTTCAATCCGGCGGTGCTGGCGCCGAAGACGTATCAGGGGAAGGTCTACGGAATTCCGCAGACCATCGACATGCAGATGCTCTATTACCGCAAGAGCATGCTGCGGGGCGCGGGGCTGCGGGCGCCCGAGACGCTTGATGAACTCGTGGATGCCGCGAAGGAGTTGACCGGGAAGAAGGTCAAAGGGCTGTTTCTCGGGAATGACGGGGGTGCCGGGGTTCTCGGGGGGACGCCCCTGTACGCGGCGGGGCTCCGGCTGGTCACGGAGGACGGAAAGGTCGGGTTCGACGATCCGGCGGCGGCCCGGACGCTGGGAAAGTTACGGCAGTTGTACACGGACAAGTCGCTGCTCCTCGGCGCCCCCGCCGACTGGTCGGACCCGTCGGCCTTCCTTCAGGGGCTCACCGCGATGCAGTGGTCCGGGCTGTGGGCGTTGCCGCAGGTGAAGAAGGAACTCGGCGACGATTTCGGGGTGTTGCCGTTCCCGAGGGACGGGAGCGCGGGGAAGCCGGCCGTTCCCGTCGGGGCGTACGGCGCCGCCGTCAGCGCGCGGAGCAAGCACAAGGAGGCGGCCAAGGAATACGTGAAGTGGCTCTGGGTCGAACGGACCGATTACCAGGAGGACTTCGCGCTCGGGTACGGGTTCCATATTCCGGCGCGGATCTCGCTCGCGAAGAAGGCCGGCGCGTTGAAGTCGGACGCCGCCGCCGACGCCGTCCGGTTCGCCACCGAGTACGGGTACGCCCAGCCGCTGCTGTGGACCCCGGCCGCCCAGACCGCCTACCAGGACGCGCTGAGCCGGATCATCAAGGACGGGGCGAGTCCGGAGAACGAACTGCGGGACGTCGTACGGAAGGTGTCGGCCGAACTCGACCGCGTGCGGCACACGTCGTGAGGCGGCGCAGGGCCCTCTGGTTCTGGGTCTTCGTCGGGCCCTTCGCGGCCGGGCTCGCGCTGTTCACGTACGTCCCGCTGCTGTGGAGCGTGGGGCTGAGCTTCTTCGACGCGCACAACACCGTCACGCCCACGGACTTCGTCGGCCTGGACAACTACACGGCGATGCTGCGGGACGACGCGTTCACCGGGAGCCTGTGGACCTTCCTCGTCTTCACCGCCTTCATCGTGCCCGTCACCTTCGCCCTCTCCCTGGCCCTCGCGCTGATGGTCAACCGGGCGCGGCGGGCCCGCGCGTTCTTCCGATCGGTCTTCTTCCTGCCGGCCGCGTGCAGTTACGTCGTGGCCGCCCTGATCTGGAAGATGTCCCTCTTCAACGGGGTGCGCTTCGGGCTCGCCAACACCGTCCTCGGCTGGTTCGGCGCCGACCCCGTGGCCTGGCTGTCGACCACCGATCCGCCCTGGTACTGGCTGGTCATCGTGACCGTACGGCTGTGGCTCCAGGCCGGGTTCTACATGATCCTCTTCCTCGCCGGGCTCCAGCGCATCGACCCGGTGCTCTACGAGGCCGCCGCCGTGGACGGCGCCCGGCCCGGCTGGACCGTGCTGCGGCACATCACCCTGCCCCAACTGCGCGCCACCTCGGTCGCGGTGGTGCTGTTGCTCGTCATCAACGCATTCCAGGCCTTCGACGAGTTCTACAACCTGCTGTCGGACGCGCGGGGTTATCCGCCGTACGCCCGTCCGCCGCTCGTCTACCTCTACTACACCGCCCTCGGCCAGGGGCAGAACCTGGGACTCGGCAGCGCGGGCGCGGTGATCCTCGCGCTGGTCATCGCGATCGTCACGGTGGGGCAGGCGCGCTGGCTGCGCCTGGGAAGGAGCGAGGCCGGTGGATGACGCGCTGGTGAGGGCCGGCCGGGCGCTGCGGGCCGTGGTGCTCGTCGTGCTCGCGCTGCTCTTCCTCATCCCCTTCTACCTGCTGGTCCGCAACGGGCTGTCCAGCGAGCGGGACATCACCTCGCCCGAGTGGACCTTCTTCCCGGGCGAGGTGCGGTGGGGGAACGTACGGGAGCTGTTCGAGGACCCCTCCGTACCGTTCGCCCGGTCGCTGCTCAACTCCGCCCTGATCGCGGCCGCCACCACCCTCGGCACCCTCCTGCTCGCCTCCCTGGCGGGGTACGGCCTCGCCCGCATCCCCTACCGGCACGCGAACAAGGTGTTCTACGGCATCCTCGGCACCCTCCTGGTCCCGGCCGCCGTCACCTTCGTACCGAGCTTCGTGCTGGTGTCGTCCCTCGGCTGGGTCTCCACGCTGCGCGGGCTGATCGTCCCGACCCTGTTCCCGGCGTTCGCCTGCTTCGTCTTCCGGCAGTACTTCCTCGGCTTCCCGAGGGAGTTGGAGGACGCGGCCCAGGTCGACGGGCTCGGCCACTGGCGGACGTACTGGCTGGTGGTCGTCCCCAACGCGCGGCCGGTGTTCGCGGCGGTCGGCACCATCGTGTTCCTCGGCGCCTGGAACTCCTTCCTGTGGCCGCTGGTGATCGGGCAGGACCAGAACGCCTGGACGGTGCAGGTGGCGCTGTCCTCCTTCACCACCGCCCAGGTCGTGCGCCTGCACGAACTGTTCGTCGCGGCCGCCGTCTCGGTCCTGCCGCTGCTGGTGGTGTTCCTGTGTTTCCAGCGGTGGATCGTGGCCGGGGTGGAGCGGTCGGGGATCGACTGAGACCGGGGGCGGCTCAGCGGCTGCCGGTCAGATGGGCGAAGACGACCACGTTGCCCTGGTAGCCGGTGGTCTTCGAGTAGCCGCCGCCGCAGGTGATCACGCGCAACTCCGGGCGGCGGGCGGCGCCGTAGACCTTCTGGTCGGGAAAGTTGTTCGCGGCGTAGACCTCGACGGCGTCCACGGTGAACTCGGCCACCGTGCCGTCCCGGCGGTCCACCTCGATCCGGGCGCCCCGCCTGAGCGCGCCCAGGTCGTAGAAGACGGCCGGGCCCTCCGTGTTGTCCACGTGCCCGGCGACGATCGCGGTGCCTCTCTCGCCGGGCATGGTCCCGGCCTCGTACCAGCCCGCCAGGTTCTTGTCCCGCGCGGGCGGCACGTCCAGGCTGCCGGAGGGGGTGAGGGCGAGACCTGTCAGCGGGGCGTTCACGCGGATGGCCGGGATGCGGATGCGCAGCGGCGGGGACGGCGGCAGGGAGGGCGCGGTGAGGCGCTCCTCGCCGGGGTCGGGGCGGCCCTCGGCGGCCGTCGGCTGCGGCGGTGTGTGCGACTGGCCGCCCAGCAGCCAGACCCCGCAGGCGAGGGCCACGACGGTGACCGCGGCTATCGCGGTGTCCCCCAGCCGGCTCCCGCGCCGGCGGGTGCCGCGGGCGCCACGGACGCGGCTCCCGGTCGTACGGCGTGTGCCGCGCATGCGGACCCCTCTCCCGGGGGCGGGCCCCCGAACTGGACCTGGGGCGGTCCTGCCGGTGGTGGCGGACCCGGACCCCCTCCCCCTCCGGGCCGCGAGGGGCATCGGACCCGGAGGGGGCGGGACTTGCGGTACCGGCGGACGGACAGCGGAGGGTGTCCGTCAGATCCCGTCGCCTCTCGCCCGGCGATGCAGGAGCCAGGTACCGCCCGCGGCGGCGACGGCCAGCGCCGCCACGCCCGCCGCGGTCTGCACGGGGTCGGGACCGAGCGCGCCGCCGACCCCCGTCTTCACGCTTCCGCGCGGCTGCACCTGCTCGTGTGCCGCGCCGAGGGCCACCACCAGGTCGCCCGTCACCTGTCTGCTGCCCTCCGCGCACTTCGCGACGATCTCGTACGTCCCCGGCTGCGCGCTCGGCGGCACCTGGAACTGGCCGATCGCCTCGCCCTGGTGCGTGGTGGGCGCCAGGGTGAAGACGCCGGCGCCGACCGCGCCCGCGTCCCCGGTCGCGCCGGACCTGTCCCCGCACGCGGCGGTGTTCACCGTGACCTGGCCGCCGGGCACCGCGGTGGAGGGGTACACCTCCAGGCTGCCGCTGGGGGCGCGGAAGGGCCGCGCGGCCGCGGCGCCGCCGTACGCGGGCGCGGCGGCGAGCGCCGCCGTGGCCACGGCGAGCGCGGTACCGGTCAGCAGACGGGCGGTGCCTCGCATGGTGCTCCCCAGAGCTTGTCCGACTGGTGTGTCCCCTGCCCTTCCGAGGTAAAGGGCTCGCGGCGCGATCCGCTTGCCGGGAGATCGTCCCGACTGCGGTGAACGGGTGGCGGGCCCGGCGGCCATACGGCTGAGCCGTGGGGGAATCCGGGCAGGTCAGGGGTGGGATGCCGGGGAGCGCGAGAAGAAAGTACGAAGAGCACACGAATGGAGCGACGGGGGCCGTTGAACGGGTGACGGGGCGTCACCCGGGCCCGGGGGAGCGGGCGAGCGCGCCCCCGGTCCCGGGCCGTGACCGGTTCAGTTCACGTTGACCGCGCTCCATGCCGCCGCCACCGCGTTGTACTCCGTGCTGCCCGCGCCGTAGAGGTCCTTGGCCGCGTTGAGGGTGGCCGTCCGGGCGCCCGCGTAGTTGGTGGAGGAGGTCATGTAGACCGTCAGCGCCCGGTACCAGATCCGGCCCACCTTGTCGTGGCCGATGCCGGTGACCGTGGCGCCGTTGTACGTGGGCGAGTCGTAGCTGACGCCGTTGACGGTCCTGGCGCCGCTGCCCTCGGCGAGGAGGTAGGCGAAGTGGTTCGCGACGCCGGAGGAGTAGTGGACGTCCAGGCCGCCGACCGAACTGCTCCAGTAGTCCGCCGAGTTGCCGTCCCTGGACGGCCGGTCCATGTAGCGCAGGGCGGTCCCCCCGAAGCCGGGGCGGACGATCTCCTCGCCGATGAGGTAGTCGCCGGGGTCCGAGGGGTTGTTCGCATACCACTCGACCATCGTGCCGAGGATGTCGGAGGTGGCCTCGTTCAGGCCGCCGGACTCGCCCGAGTAGGCCAGGCCGGCCGTCTTGGAGGTGACGCCGTGCGACATCTCGTGCCCGGCGACGTCCAGCGCGACGAGCGGCCCGAAGGTGGTCCCGTCACCGTCGCCGTACGTCATGCAGAAGCAACTGTCGTCCCAGAAGGCGTTGTTGTAGTTGTTGCCGTAGTGGACGCGGTTGTACGAGCCCTTGCCGTCGCCGGCGATGCCGTTGCGGCCGTGGACGTTCTTGTAGTAGTCCCAGGTCTCGTCGGTGCCGTACTGGGCGTCGACCGCGGCCGAGGAGCGGTCGGCGGTGGTGCCCGTGCCCCAGTGGTTGTCGGCGTCCGTGAACACGGTCGAGGGCGCCCGGCCGATGCAGATGCCGAAGATGCACAGGTCGGTCTTGTTCGCGGCGTCCCCGGTGTAGGTGTTGCCCCGGGTCGGGTCCTTGAGCTGGTACGACGATCCGGACAGGGTCGTCTCCAGCGGCACCGTGCCGCTGTACAGCGACCGGCCGTCGCCGGTGGCGGTCTCGATGCTGTCCCAGGCGTCGATCCGGGCACCGGTGCGGGCGTCGGTCAGCACGGTGCGCGCGACCGGGTTGCCGAGCGAGTCGAGGCCGACGGCGTCGGTGCGCCAGGCCAGCCGGGGGGTGCCGTGCAGCGCGTCAACGACCAGCTGCGGCTTGGCCTGTACCTGCCGCAGCCGGTCCCCGTGACGGGCCGCGCGCAACGCGTCCGCCGCGAGGCCGGCGGCGCGGGGGGCGGACACCCGCGGGGTGGTCGAGGGCAGCGCGATCGGGGCGTGGCCGGCCCGGTCGGCGCCCCGGTAGCCGCCGTCGGGGCCGAGGTGGACGACGAAGTCGCCGCCCATCACGGGGAGTCGGTGGTAGGTGCGGTCGTAGCGGACGTGCTGGGTGCCGTCCTTGTCCACGATCACGTCCCGCACGCTCGTGGCCTGCGCGGAGTCGAGCCCCAGGCTCGACGCGTGCGCCACGAGCGCCGACGCGGCGTGCCGCACGGCGGCGTCCCGCGTGGGCGTGGGCGCGGCCTGGGCGGCGGGGGAGAGGGTGACGGCCAGCAGGGTCGCACTGGTGACGGCGACACCGGCGGTGGCGAGACGACGGGATCCTCGGACGTGCTGCCGTATTCGGCTCATCGGTCTCCTCGGAAGGGCGTCGGACTGGCGTGGGATGACGCTGGACGCTCCTGAGATTTAAGGGGGCATGACAAGCTCTGTCCATAGGGAGTTCACAGGAAGCGCCCTGACCGGGGCTCACTGCCGGTTCAGGGAACGGGTGATGCCCGCCGCGATCGTCGTGGCCAGCACCCAGCCCAGCGCGATCAGCAGGTACGACAGCCACTGGTAGCCGCCGCGCGGCGCGTACGCCGGTTCCTGGCCGAAGTCGATGATGGGCAGCAGCAGATCGAGGGTGTAGAAGAGCGGGTTGAAGGTGGGGGCCTCGGACGGCTTGAGGGCGGGCGGGTGGTGCAGGGCGAAGGCGAGGCTGCCCGTGCACAGCAGGAGCAGCAGCCAGAGCGCGGCGCGCATGGGGCGGAAGCCGTAGCCGACGGCCGCGTCCTGGAGGTGGCCCCACAGGCGGGCGTACGCCGGCAGGGTGCGGCGGTGGCGGCGGAGCTTGGCCAGTTGGACGGTGCGGGCGGCGGCCTCGTCGCCTACCGTGCGGTAGGCGGTGGTCAACTGCTCGTAGGGGTGCGGGAGATAGCCCTCCTGCTCGCGTTCCAGGAGGGGCAGGCGCTGTGCCGCGGGCAGGTGCGGGGCCAGGACGCGGTAGGACAGACCGTCGAGCTGGACCCGGCCGGGCCACACCTCCGGCGGCACGTGCAGCAGGTCGAGCTGGGCGCGGCGCAGGTTGACGGAGCCCTCGACCGGCGCGGCCTCGCGCAGCCACAGCTCGCCGATGACGCCGCTGCTGACGCGCAGGGCCTGCCCGCCCGGGTTGGACAACCGGGCGTGGGCGAGGTTGAGCTGGCGGGGGATGCGGGCGCCGCCCAGGTTGACCCGGCCCCGCGCGCGCAGCCGCATCGCGTGCAGATCGGTGCCGACCGCCAGGACCTCGGCGTGCAGCGCGGTGCCGCCGGGGGCGTCGAGCACCGCGTCGTTGAGGTTCACCTGACCGCCGACGACGGCCCCGTTCAGCCGCACCTCGCCGTGCGCGACCAGCCCCGCCGCCCACACGTCGGTGGCCACCTCGGCGTGGTTGAGCTGGAGCACGGGCTCCGCCGGTTCCTCCCCGGGCGTCCCGAGCAGCGCCCCGTTGGCGAAGAACGCCCCGGACAGCCTGGCCCCCTGGAGCCGTACCGGGCCCGTGACGCGGCAGCACGTGATCCGCACGACCCCCTCGGCGCGCAGCGCCCCGGCCGTCAGTCCCGGCAGCACCGAGTCGCTGAGGGCGAGCGCGACGATCCGCGCCCCGTACAGGTCGGGCGCCTGCTCGAAGTGGCAGCCGCGCAGCCGGACGGCGCAGGCGACGGTGCCGTACTTCAGGTCGAGCCGCCCGGTGATGCGCGCGCCCGCCACCTTCAGACCGGGCGTACGGCCCTCCCGCACCGGCCCGGCCAGCAGCAACTCCCGCAGCACCTCGGCCCGTACGGTGCGTTCCGGCCCCCAGTCGGCGCCCCGCGCGGGATCGTCGTCGTCCCCCTCCCGGAAGTCGACCCCCTCGCCGAGCGGAAAGGCGTCCCATACCCGCCGCTCGGCGGGCGTCAGATCGGTGATCCCCCCGGCGGTCCCATCGGTGATCCCCATGCTCAGCCGTTCCCGCGCCGAGCCGGACTCCCCGTCCCCGCGAGCGCCTTCGCGAGCCCCTGGTCCCGGGGCCCCAGGAAGGTCGGGGCCGGGTGGAAGACCGTGTCCAGCAGCGCCTTGCCCGCCGCGAACACCTCGCGCGTGCCGCCGTAGTACCAGGTGGCGTCGTGCGGCTCGTCGACCCCGACGCCGTACGAGTCGACGCCCGCCGCCTCGCACAGCGCGACCGCCCGCCGGATGTGGAAGCCCTGGCTGACCAGGACGGCGCGGTCCACGCCGAAGATCTTCTTCGCCCGGACGCAGGAGTCCCAGGTGTCGAACCCGGCGTAGTCGCGCACGATCTTCTGGCCCGGCACACCGTGCCGGGTGAGGTAGGCGCGCATGGCGTCCGGCTCGTCGTAGTCCTTGCGGCTGTTGTCGCCGGTGACCAGGACGGCCCTGATCCGGCCGTCGCGGTACAGCTTCGCCGTCGCGTCCAGGCGGTGCGCGAGGTAGGGCGACGGCTCCCCGTTCCACAGCCCGGCCCCGAACACCACCGCGACCGGCGCGGGCGGCGCGTCCGCGACCGTGCGCAGCCGGTCCGCCGTGGACGTGAACAGCCAGGCCGCGGGCAGCAGCGCCAGCACGCAGACGGCCACCACGGCCCGCACCAGCCGCCGCTGCCCGGCGCGGGTGCGCGGCAGCCGCGGTCGACGGATCCTCATACAGCCCCCTCGGTACGGAACCCGGTGCCGGTCCCGACCAAGGAGGACGCCGGCGGCGGCGATCCGGTTCGCCTCGGTGTGCGATTCGGCCGCCCGCCGGATGCGGCCTGATCCCCGCCCCGCCGTACGACCGGGCCGCCCGGCACCCCCCGTTCGCCGCCACCTGCGCCTACTGTCGAATCATGGAAGGCAGCGCACCCCCCGGCCCCTACGGTCCCGCCGCCCTGGCGCGCTGGGCGCCCGAGCCCGACAAACGCCCCGGCCGCACCGCCTTCCAGCGCGACCGCGCCCGCATCCTGCACTCCGCCGCGCTGCGCCGCCTCGCGGGCAAGACGCAGGTCGTCGCGCCGGGCAGCCACAGCCAGGTCTGGGACGCCAGCCCCCGCACCCGGCTCACCCACTCCCTGGAGTGCGCCCAGGTCGGCCGGGAACTGGGCGCCGCCCTCGGCTGCGACCCGGACCTCGTCGAGGCGGCCTGCCTCTCCCACGACCTGGGCCACCCGCCCTTCGGCCACAACGGCGAACAGGCGCTGAACGCCTTCGCGGACGACTGCGGCGGCTTCGAGGGCAACGCCCAGTCCCTGCGGCTCCTCACCCGCATCGAGCCCAAACGGTTCACCGAGCAGGGCTCCGTCGGCCTCAACCTCACCCGCGCCGTCCTCGACGCCGCCACCAAGTACCCCTGGCCGCGCGGCGCCCACCCCACCGACCCCGCGTCGGGGAAGTTCGGGGTGTACGCGGACGACCGCCCGGTGTTCGACTGGGTCAGGGCGTCGGCCCCCGGCACCCGCACCTGTTTCGAGGCCCAGGTCATGGACTGGTCGGACGACGTGGCCTACTCGGTGCACGACGTCGAGGACGGTCTGCACGCTGGCCACATCGACCCCGACTGCCTGTACGCGGAGCCCGAACGGCGGGCCGTGTTCGAGGTCGCCATCGGCCGCTACGTCCCCGCGGACACCGATCCGGCCGAACTCGCCGAGGCCCTCGACCGGCTCCAGGACGAGGAGTGGTGGCCGCACGGCTACGACGGCACCGCGGTCGCCCAGGCCCGCCTGAAGGACGCCACCAGTCAGCTCATCGGACGGTTCTGCCTGGCGGCCGAGGGCGCCACCCGCGCCGGGTACGGCGGCGGCCGGCTCACCCGCTACGACGCGCGGCTGGTCGTACCCCGCGCCACCCGGATGGAGTGCGCGGTGCTCAAGGCGGTCGCCGACCGGTACGTGATGCAGCGCGCCGAGCAGGAACGGCTGCGCGCCGACCAGCGGGTGATCGTGGCGGAACTGGCCGAGGCGCTCACCGCCCGCGCGCCGGACGGCCTGGATCCGCAGTTTCGGGCGCTGTTCGACGGGGCATCGGACGACCACGCGCGCAAGCGGGTGATCGTCGACCAGATCGCATCCCTCACCGACGCCTCCGCGCTCTCGCTGCACGCGAGACTGACCGGGCATATGTGAGAGGAACGTGACACCGGGTGGCCTGATCGGGTCACCCCCCCTTCCCGCCGCACGCCGGGTGGGGGACGCTCCCCTGTGGCAGCACCCTTACGAGGAGGCAGACAAGTGGTCGACGCGGATCAGACATTCGTCATCGTCGGAGGCGGCCTCGCCGGCGCGAAGGCGGCGGAGACGCTCCGCGCGGAAGGCTTCACCGGCAGGGCGATACTGATCTGCGACGAACGCGACCACCCCTACGAGCGGCCGCCGCTGTCCAAGGGCTTCCTGCTCGGCAAGGCGGAGCGCGACAGCGTCTTCGTGCACGAGCCCGCCTGGTACGCGCAGAACGACATCGAGCTGCACCTCGGCCAGAGCGTCGACCGAATCGACCGTACGGCCAAGACCGTGCGCTACGGCGACGACGGCACCCTCGTGCGCTACGACAAGCTGCTGCTGTGCACCGGCGCCGAGCCGCGCCGCCTGGACATCCCCGGCACCGACCTCGCGGGCGTCCACCATCTGCGCCGGCTCGCCCACGCCGAGCGGCTCAAGGGCGTGCTGGCCTCCCTCGGCCGGGACAACGGGCACCTCGTGATCGCCGGCGCCGGCTGGATCGGGCTGGAGATCGCCGCGGCGGCGCGCGAGTACGGCGCGGAGGTCACCGTGATCGAGCCGGAGCCGACGCCGCTGCACGGCGCCCTCGGCCCCGAGCTGGGCAATGTCTTCGCCCAGCTGCACAGCGAGCGCGGGGTGCGTTTCCACTTCGGGCGGCGGCTCACCGAGATCATCGGCCAGGACGGCATGGTCCTCGCCGTGCGCACCGACGACGGCGAGGAGCACCCGGCGCACGACGTCCTCGCGGCGATCGGCGCGGTGCCGCGGGTGGCGCTCGCCGAGGCGGCGGGACTGGAGATCGCCGACCGGGCCCACGGCGGCGGGATCGTGGTGGACGAGCGGCTGCGCACGTCCGACCCCGACATCTACGCCGCCGGTGACGTCGCCGCCTTCCCGCTGGAGCTGTTCGGCACCCGGATCCGGGTCGAGCACTGGGCCAACGCGCTCAACGGCGGACCGGCCGCGGCGCGCTCGATGCTCGGACAGGACGCCGTCTACGACCGGGTGCCGTACTTCTTCACCGACCAGTACGACCTGGGGATGGAGTACAGCGGGTGGGCGCCGCCGGGCTCCTACGACCAGGTGGTCATCCGGGGTGACATGGGCAGGCGGGAGTTCATCGCGTTCTGGGCGCGCGAGGGCAGGGTGCTCGCGGGCATGAACGTGAATGTGTGGAACGTCACGGAGCAGGTGCAGCGGCTCATCCGGTCCCGGGCCCAGGTGGACACGGACGCCCTCGCCGACCCCCACGTGCCCCTCGACCGCCTCGTCCCCTGAACACCGCGAACCCCGGGGCTGTCCCTCCGCCACCGTAGAATTCACTCGTGGCAGGACGGATCAACGACGAGGACGTGAAGGCGGTACGGGACGCGGTCCCGATTGACGCCGTGGTCTCCGAGTACCTCCAGCTGCGCAACGCGGGCGGCGGCAACCTCAAGGGGCTGTGCCCGTTCCATGACGAGAAGTCGCCGTCCTTCCAGGTCAGCCCCGGCAAGGGTCTCTTCCACTGCTTCGGCTGCCAGGAGGGCGGCGACACCATCACCTTCGTGATGAAGGTGGACCACCTCTCCTTCTCGGAGGCGGTGGAGCGGCTCGCCGCCCAGGCCGGGATCACGCTGCGGTACGAGGAGGGCGGGTACAACCCGGCCCACCAGCGCGGCGAACGCATCCGGCTGGTCGAGGCGCACAAGATCGCCGCGCAGTGGTACGCCGAGCAGCTCGCGGCGAGCCCCGAGGCGGAGACCGGCCGGGTCTTCCTCGCCGAGCGCGGCTTCGACCAGGCCGCCGCGGAGCACTTCGGCGTCGGCTACAGCCCCCAGGGCTGGGACCACCTCACCCGCTACCTGCGCGGCAAGGGCTTCAGCGACAAGGAACTGGTCCTCTCCGGGCTGTCCCAGGACGGCCGGCGCGGCCCCATCGACCGCTTCCGGGGCCGCCTGATGTGGCCGATCCGGGACATCGGCGGCGAGGTCGTCGGCTTCGGCGCCCGCAAGCTGTACGAGTCGGACAACGGCCCCAAGTACCTCAACACCCCCGACACGGCGATCTACAAGAAGTCGCAGGTCCTCTACGGCATCGACCTGGCGAAGAAGGAGATCGCGAAGTCCAGCAGGGCGGTGGTGGTCGAGGGGTACACCGACGTCATGGCCTGCCATCTCGCCGGGGTGCGCACGGCCATCGCGACGTGCGGTACGGCCTTCGGCGGCGAGCACATCAAGATCCTGCGCCGGCTGCTGATGGACAACGGATCGGCCCGGGTGATCTTCACCTTCGACGGCGACGCGGCGGGGCAGAAGGCCGCGCTGCGGGCGTTCGAGGACGACCAGAAGTTCGCCGCCGAGACGTACATCGCCATCGCGCCGGACGGCATGGACCCGTGCGAGCTGCGGCTCGCCAAGGGCGACGAGGCGGTGGCCGAACTGGCCGAACCCCGCACCCCGCTCTTCGAGTTCGCGCTGCGCCAAGTGGTGAGCCGGTACGACCTGGACACCTCGGGGGGCCGCGCCGCCGCCCTGGACGAGGCCGCGCCGATCGTGGCCCGCATCAAGAACAGCGGCGCGCAGCACGAGGTCGCGGTCGAGCTGGCAGGTCTGCTCGGCATCCTGGACACGCAGTTCGTGGTGCGACGGGTGGCCCAGCTCGCCCGCTGGGCGCGGGACCGGGGCGGCCGGGGCCCCCAGCAGGACCGCCCGCGCGGCGCGGAACAGCACTGGGCGGCCGCCCCGCGCACCGCCACCTCGGGCCCGGCCCTCACCCTGCGCAACCCGGTGTACGCCGCCGAGCGCGAACTCCTCAAACTCGCCCTCCAGCGCCCCGAGTTGGTCTCACCGGCCTTCGACGCGTACGGGGTGGACGAGTTCACCGCGCCCCCGTATGCCGCCGTACGGCAGACCATCGCGGAGGCGGGCGGCGCGGAGTACGGCGCGTCCGACCCGCAGGAGTACCTGGTCCGCGTCCGCGAGGCCGCACCGGACGACACCGCGCGCGCCATGGTCACCGAACTCGCCGTCGAACCGATCCTGCGCCGCACCGTCGACGAGACCTACGCCGGCACCGTCCTGGTCCAGATCCGCCGCCGCGCCGTCGAGCGCCGCATCCGCGACATCGAATTCCAGATGACCCGCCTCTCCAGCGGCGGCGACCCCTCCCAACTGGCCGCCGTCCAGAACGAGATGTGGATACTCCAGCAGTACGACCAGTCCCTGCGGGAGCGGGGCGCGGAGGCCCTGTAGGGCGCTCCAGGACCCCCGACGGGGTGCCGTCAGCAACGGGTCACCAACCGGACGCAAAAAGTCACCGCACACCCCTCGTGGCGGCGATGTGTCGTACCCCACACTGTTGGGGGTGCCGAGTCCGTGGAGTGCAGGTCGCCGGACCTCCCGCTCCAGTGGCGAACATCCTGGAGGTCGCCCTCGTGCAGACCCAGACCCTCACCCCTACCGCGCACAGCACCGGTGGCGTCGTGGACGAGCCGGACGCGGAGCCGGACGTTCTGGTGGCCGTGCCACCGCAGGGCCGCGCACCCCTGCATCCGGAGAGCGGCGGCGGGCCCACCGCCGATCTGTTCCGGCAGTACCTGCGCGAGATCGGCCGTATCCCGCTGCTCACCGCCGCCGAGGAGGTCGAACTCGCCCGCCGGGTCGAGGCCGGGCTGTTCGCGGAGGAGAAGCTGAGCAACACCCCTGATCTGGACAGCCGGTTGGCCCAGGACCTGGATCGGCTGGTGGTCATGGGAAGGGTGGCCAAGCGAAGGCTGATCGAGGCCAACCTGCGGCTCGTCGTGTCCGTCGCCAAGCGGTTCGTGGGGCGCGGGCTGACCATGCTCGACCTGGTGCAGGAGGGCAACCTCGGCCTGATCCGCGCCGTGGAGAAGTTCGACTACGCCCGCGGCTACAAGTTCTCCACCTACGCCACCTGGTGGATCCGCCAGGCCATGTCCCGCGCCCTCGCCGACCAGGCCCGCACCATCCGTGTCCCGGTGCACGTCGTGGAGCTGATCAACCGCGTCGTACGCGTGCAGCGCCGCATGCTCCAGGAGCGGGGGTACGAGCCGACGCCCGAGGAGGTCGCCGCCCATCTCGACCTGCCGCCCGAGCGGGTCGGCGAGGTGCTGCGGCTCGCCCAGGAACCCGTCTCGCTGCACGCCCCCGTCGGCGAGGAGGACGACGTGGCGCTCGGCGACCTCATCGAGGACGGCGACGCCGCGAGCCCCATGGAGTCCGCCGCGTTCCTCCTGCTCAAGCAGCACCTGGACGCGGTGCTGTCCACGCTGGGCGAGCGCGAACGCAAGGTCGTGCAACTGCGCTACGGGCTCCTCGACGGCCGCCCCCGCACCCTGGAGGAGATCGGCCGCCTCTTCGGCGTCACCCGCGAACGGATACGCCAGATCGAGTCCAAGACCCTGAACAAGCTCAGGGACCACGCGTACGCGGACCAGCTCAGGGGCTACCTGGACTGACGGTGGGGGCCACCCCTCGGCGGCCCCCACCTCTTCTAGTCCAGCTCCGCCACCGCCTGCGCGAACTGCGCCTTGTACAGCCGGGCGTACGCCCCGTCCGCCGCCAGCAGCTCGGCGTGCGCGCCCTGTTCGACGATGGAGCCGTTCTCCATGACGAGGATCGTGTCCGCGTCCCGGATGGTCGACAACCGGTGCGCGATCACGAACGACGTGCGGCCGGCGGCGAGTTTGGCCATGCCCTTCTGGATCAGCACCTCGGTCCGGGTGTCCACGGAACTCGTCGCCTCGTCCAGCACCAGGATCACCGGGTCGGACAGGAACGCCCGCGCGATGGTGATGAGCTGCTTCTCACCGGCGCTCACCCCCGTGCCCTCGTCGTCGATCACGGTGTCGTACCCCTCGGGCAGCGTCCGGATGAACCGGTCGGCGTGCGCGGCCCGCGCGGCCTCCTCGACCTCGCTCCGGGTCACCTCACGCGAGGCGCCGTACGCGATGTTCTCCGCGATGGTGCCGCCGAAGAGCCAGGTGTCCTGGAGCACCATGCCGATCCCGGACCGCAGTTCGTCCCGGCTCATCTTCCGCACGTCCACCCCGTCCAGGGTGATCCGCCCGCCGGACACGTCGTAGAACCGCATGAGCAGGTTGACCAGCGTGGTCTTGCCCGCGCCCGTGGGGCCGACGATGGCGACCGTGTGGCCGGGCTCCACCGTGAGCGAGAGGTCCTCGATCAGCGGCTTCTCCGGGTCGTACCGGAAGGACACGTGCTCCAGTTGCACGCGCCCGCGCAGCTCCGCCGGCCGCTCGCCCGGCACCGGGTCCGCCTCCTGCTCCTCGGCGTCCAGGAGCTCGAAGACCCGCTCGGCCGAGGCCACACCGGACTGCACCAGGTTCGCCATGGAGGCCACCTGGGTCAGCGGCATGGAGAACTGCCGCGAGTACTGGATGAACGCCTGCACATCACCGATGGACAGCGCGCCCGAGGCGACCCGCAGCCCGCCGACCACCGCCACCAGCACGTAGTTCAGGTTCGACACGAACATCATCAGCGGCTGCATCACACCGCTGTTGAACTGCGCCTTGAACGCGGCCTCGTACAGCGCCTCGTTCTGCTCGGCGAACTGCTTCGCCGACTCCTCCTGCCGCCCGAACACCTTCACCAGCGTGTGCCCGGTGTACATCTCCTCCACGTGGGCGTTGAGCTTGCCGGTGGAGCGCCACTGCTGCACGAAGTGCGGCTGCGAGCGCTTGCCGACCCGCGTGGCGACGACGAAGGACAGCGGCACCGTGACCAGCGCGACCAGCGCGAGGATCCAGGAGACGTAGAACATCATCGCCAGCACGCCGATGATGGTCAGCACCGAGTTGATCAGCTGGCCCATCGACTGCTGGAGCGTCTGCCCGATGTTGTCGATGTCGTTCGTGGCTCGGGACAGCACCTCGCCGCGCTGGCGCTTGTCGAAGTACGACAGCGGCAGCCGGGACAGCTTCGCCTGCACGGACTCGCGCATCCGGTACATCGTGCGGTTCACCGACCGGTTGACCAGCCGCGTCGCCACGGCCATCAGCGCCCCGGCGATCAGGAAGGTGACGAGCGCGAGCAGCAGCACGTCGCCGACCGCGCCGAAGTCGATGCCCTTGCCCGGGGTGAAGTCGGTGCTCTGGAGCATGTCCGCGATGGCGCCCTTGCCGTGGGCGCGCATCCCGTCCAGCACCTGCTCCTTGGTGGCCCCGGCGGGCATCTGCCGGCCGATGATGCCGGAGAAGACCAGGTCGGTGGCCCGGCCGAGGATCTTCGGGCCGACCACGCTGAGCGCCACGCTGGCGACCACGCACACCAGCAGGACGTACACGGTGACCCGTTCGGGCTTGAACTGGGTGAGCAGCCGCTTGCCCGACCCCTTGAAGTCCATCGACCGCTGGTCGGGGCCGCCCTTGACCATCATGCGTCCCATGGGCCCGGCCATCAGGCGGCCTCCGCTTCCGTGAGCTGGGAGAGCACGATCTCCCGATAGGTGTCGTTGTCCGCCATCAGCTCCTCGTGCCGGCCCGAGCCGACCACCCGGCCCTCGTCGAGCACGATGATCCGGTCCGCGTCCCGGATCGTCGCCACCCGCTGGGCGACGATGACGACGGTCGCCTCGGCGGTCTCCTGGGCCAGCGCGCCGCGCAGGGCCGCGTCGGTGGCGTAGTCGAGCGCGGAGAAGGAGTCGTCGAAGAGGTAGATCTCCGGGCGCTGCACGAGCGTGCGCGCGATGGCGAGGCGTTGGCGCTGACCGCCCGACACGTTGGTGCCGCCCTGGGCGATCGGCGCGTTCAGACCGCCCTCCAGCCGGGTCACGAACTCCTTGGCCTGCGCCACCTCCAGCGCGTGCCACAACTCCTCGTCGGTGGCGTCCGGGTTGCCGTAGCGCAGGTTCGTGGCGACGGTGCCCGCGAAGAGGTACGGCTTCTGCGGCACGAGTCCGACCGTCCGTGCCAGCAGCGCCGGGTCGACCTCGCGGACGTCCACGCCGTTCACCAGGACCTCGCCCTCGGTGGCGTCGAACAGCCGCGGGACCAGCCCCAGCAGGGTCGACTTGCCGCTGCCGGTGGAGCCGATCACGGCCGTGGTCTCACCGGGCCGCGCCTCCAGCCGTACGGAGTGCAGCACCGGCTCCTCGGCGCCCGGGTAGCGGAAGCCGGCCGCGCGGATCTCCAGATGCCCGTGCCGGCGCAGCTCGGTGACGGGCGCGAGCGGCGGCAGCACGCTGGAGCCGGTGTCCAGGACCTCCTGGACGCGCTCGGCGCACACCTCCGCGCGCGGCACCATCATGAACATGAAGGTGGCCATCATCACGGACATGACGATCTGCATCAGATAGGCGAGGAAGGCGGTCAGGTCGCCGATCTGCATGCCGCCGCTGTCGATGCGGTGCGCGCCGAACCACACCACGGCGATGGACGACACGTTCACCACGGTCATCACCATCGGGAACATCAGCGACAGCAGCCGTCCGGTGGCCAGCTGCATCTCGGTCAGCTCGCCGTTGACCCGGCCGAAGCGGGTCTGCTCGTACTCGTCGCGGACGAAGGCGCGGATCACCCGGTTGCCGGTGATCTGCTCGCGCAGCACCCGGTTCACCTTGTCCAGGCGGGTCTGCATGGTGCGGAACAGCGGCCGCAGCCGGCGCACGATCAGCGTCACGCAGACGGCCAGCACCGGGACGACCGCGACCAGCACCCCGGACAGCGGCACGTCCAGGCCGAGCGCGAGCACGATGCCGCCGACGCACATGATGGGCGCCGACACCATCAGTGTGAACGTCATCAGGACCAGCATCTGGATCTGCTGGACGTCGTTCGTCGTACGGGTGATGAGCGAGGGCGCGCCGAAGTGGTTCACCTCACGGGCGGAGAAGGACTGCACCCGGTCGAACACGGCGGCGCGCATGTCCCGGCCCAGCGCGGAGGCGGTGCGGGCGCCCAGGTAGACGGCACCGATGTTGCACACGACCTGCGTGAGCGAGATGCCGATCATCAGGGCGCCGAAGGACAGGATGTAGCCCGTGTCACCCTTCACGACACCGTTGTCGATGATGTGGGCGTTCAGGGTGGGCAGGTACAGGGTGGCGCAGGTCTGCAGGAACTGCAGCAGGACCTGCAGGGTGATGGGTTTCTTGTAGGGCCTGAGATAGGTCCGTAGAAGTCGTATGAGCACGCTACGTCTCTCGGAGTCGGCGACAGGGGCTGGTCGGTGTGCCCTTGGCCCCTATCGTCCGACACTCCACCCGCGTTACCTCAACTGATTAACCCGATGGCGGATTTGTGTAGGGCTTTACGGGTGCTGACTGTTGTTGAGCGGTTTGAGCCGGTTTGCACGCCTGATGGCGCGTGGCTCAGTGGAACGCGCCCGGATGGGTCTGCTCCCGCACCGCCGTGAACTGCTGCCGTACCGCCTGCCCGACGGCCAGCTCCTCGCCCGGCTCCAGCACCTGCGCCGCCGCGCCCTGCCAGGCCGGCGGAGTGTGCGGGTCCAGCGCGCCTTGCGAGACACCCAGCGCCCAGGCCGCCTGCCGGGCCGCGCCGATCGCCGTGTAGTCCGCGGGCTGCGGCACGACGACCTGCGTGCCGAACAGCGCGGGCGCCGCGGCCTGTACGGCGGGCAGCTCGGCGGCCGGGCCGAGCAGGAAGATCCGCCGTACCTCCACGCCCCGCCCGCGCAGCACGTCCAGCGCGTCGGCGAGCCCGCACAGCATGCCCTCGAACGCGGCCCGTGCCAGGTGCTCCGGCTTCATCGACTCGCGCCGCAGCCCGGCGAGGGTGCCCGCGGCGTGCGGCAGGTTCGGCGTGCGCTCGCCCTCCAGGTAGGGGAGCAGGACGAGGCCGTGCGCGCCCGGCGTGGACTTCATCGCCAGCTCGGACAGGCTCTGCAGGTCGGACAGCCCGAGGAGTTCGGCGGTGCCGCGCAGGGTGCGCACGGCGTTCAGGGTGGTCACGACCGGCAGGTGCATGCCGGTGGCGTCGGCGAGCGAGGTGATCATCCCGGACTGGTCGGCCAGCGCCTGGGGGTGTACGGCCATCACCGAGCCGGAGGCGCCGAGGGAGACCACCGCGTCCCCGAGCCCGATCCCGAGCCCGAACGCGGCCGCCATGGTCTCGCCGGTCCCGGCCGAGATCAGCAGCCCCTCCGGGGTCGTGCCGGCCGCCTCGGACGGGCCGATCACCTCCGGCAGCATCACCTGGTGGCCCAGCGCCAGCTCGACGAGGTCGGAGCGGTAGCCGCCGGTGGCCGCGGACCAGTAGCCGGTGCCGGAGGCCCCGCCGCGGTCGGTGGTACGCCGCGGCGGGCGCCCGAGCAACTGCCACACCAGCCAGTCGTGGGCCTGGAGCAGGGCGGCGGTGCGCTGGGCGTTCTCGGGCTCGGTCCTGGCGAGCCAGCGCAGCTTGGTGACGGGCTGCGCGGCCCCCGGCACACAGCCGACGGCCTGCGCCCAGGCCTCCCGTGAACCGAGGGCGTCCACGAGGTCGGCGGCGGCGACCTGCGCGCGCCGGTCCCCGCCGACGAGGGCCGGGCGCACGGTGTTGCCCTGGGCGTCCAGGGGGATCAGCGCGTGCTGCTGGGCGGACACGCCGATGGCCTGGACGCCTTCCAGCAGACCCCCGCCGGCGGCCTCCCCGAGGGAGAGGAGCCAGGCCTGCGGGTCGACGTCACTGGACTTCCCACCGCCTTCGAGGGGGTCGACCGGATGGGCGGCGTACCCCTGCCTGAGTACGGCACCGGTGTCTGTGTCGCAGACCACGATGCGGGTGAAATCAGGTGAGCTGTCCAAACCGGCGACTATCCCCATGCGGAGGATTTTGCCGCATGTCCGGGGTGCTACGTGTTGCTGGTGCCCCAGTCGTCGCCCGACGAGCGGTCCCGCAGGGAACGCACCCGCTGGGCCACGGACGAGGGCACGTGGTCGCCCACCTTGTCCGTGACCGAGTGGATGGCCTTGCCGGCGTACGTACGGCCCTGCTGGGCCGCGCTTTCGGCGGTGTTGCGGACGGCGGGGTTCTGGGCGAACTGCCGAGCGGACTTCTTCAGCTGCTCGTAGCGCTCGCGTCCGGCCCGTGTGCCGAGTACGTAACCGAGGGCCAGTCCGGCGATGAACGTGAGCCGGTAGCGCATGGCTGCCACCCTTCCCGTGCGTAGGTCTCTGGTGCGACGCAGGTTTCGCGGAGTACCGATTGGCGGAGCACCCCCCTGCTTGCGCTAATGTATGTGTCGCAGCGAGCGACCGCCCCCCGGCGAATACCCAGGGAGGCACGTTCGATGCGATCGAGGCGATCCTCCGTAGCTCAATTGGCAGAGCAGCCGGCTGTTAACCGGCAGGTTACTGGTTCGAGTCCAGTCGGGGGAGCTTCGGTCCTCCGTAGCTCAATTGGCAGAGCAGCCGGCTGTTAACCGGCAGGTTACTGGTTCGAGTCCAGTCGGGGGAGCACGCTGAACGAGGGCCCCTCAGGGGTCCTTTTTCATGTCCGCCGGAACCGTCACGCCTGCACCGATGTCCTCAAGGTCATGAGCAGAGCGGAAGCCGACCATCCGAAGCAGGAGATCGTATGAGCGGCTATGCTGCGGCAGACGGCGCGCACACTTGTACGCGACACACCGCTATGGGGCGGTAGCTCAGCCGGTTAGAGCAGCGGACTCATAATCCGTCGGCCGTGGGTTCGAGTCCCACCCGCCCCACCAGTCGCCGCAGGTGCAGATACGTTCTCACTTGCGGTGCAGTCGTAAGTTCCGCCACGCCAGGGTGTCACCCGCATGCCTCGCTCGCGCGGCCCCAGCACCATCGGCGGGCTTGTCCGTGCCCGGTGTGGTCGCCCGCCCGGACGCGAGCCTGGATCACGGGCGTTGCGCAACCTCGGGCGGCTCGACGGCTACCGCCCGAGCTGATGCCGCGGCGACCCCCGATTCAGGGGGACCACCGCCCGTCGCGGGCAGCGGCCGGCCGGTCTGCGTCCGACACCGTGAGGCGTGGCGGGACGCCTCCGTCTCCCGCGGTTGTCCGCACCGAATGCGGCCCCGGTACCGCCGTGTTTCGCTGGACGCACACGATCACGCACGTCCCTGTACACGAGGAGTGCCGACGTTGTTCCGCCGTGCCGAGGTCCAGGCATTCGACCCGCGTCTTCCGCCGGCGCTGTACCGGAGGACGTCACCGGTCAAGGGCGTCCTCATCTGGCGCGGGCACAGCGTGGGCTGGACCGTTCCCCTGCTGGCGCTGGCGGCGGCCGTCCTCCTCGAACTGGGGACCGGCCCCGAGACCCGTCTGCTCTACTGGTTCGTCCTGGTGCCCTGGCTGTCCGTCCGGCTCTGCGGCCTGTGGGGCACGCTCGTGTTCGTCGTCCTGAGCGTGGTCTGCGCCGGGGTCCTGTACTCCATGGGGCTGAAGCCCTATGCCAACCATCCTCCGGTCTACGCGCTGCTGGTCGTGAGCGGGCTGATGGCTCTGGCCATCGCCTGGATCCTGATCCGACGCGACGAGTCCCTGCTGCGGGTCCGGGACATCGCCGAGACCACGCGCCGCACCGTGCTGCGTCCGCTGCCCTCCGGGCTCGGTGGCCTCGACCATTGCGCGATCTACCTGCCCGCCGTCCACGAGGCCCTGATCGGCGGCGACTTCTACGACATCCAGCCCAGTCCCTGGGGCGTCCGCGTGCTGATCGGAGACGTCCAGGGCAAAGGGCTCGACGCGGTCGAGGTCGCGAGTGTCCTGCTCGGTACATTCCGCGAGGCCGGCTACCACGAGGAGTCGCTCCAGACGATCGCCTCACGTATGGAGGTCCGGCTGTGCAGACAGACCGCCGAAAGCGCCGCGATGGGTGTGGAGGAGAACCGGGACCGTTTCGCCACCGCCGTGATCCTCGCCTTTCCCGCGGACGAACCGCAGATCCTGGAGATGGTCAACCTCGGTCACGACCCTCCCCTGCTGGTGGGGCCCGATGGCACGGTCCGCGCTCTGCCCGGTGAACACGGGCTCCCCCTGGGGATGAGCGAGATCGCCACGTTGCCGGCCCCGTTGGTCCGCACCCGGATCGCCCCGGGCACGACCGTGCTGCTCACCACGGACGGGGTCACCGAGGTGCGCGACCGCTCGGGCGCGTTCTACCCCCTGCGGGCGGAGGTGGAGAGGGCTGTCGCCGCCGACCCGGGCCTGAGCGACCCGGGGGCTCTCGCCGGAATGGTCCGCAGGAGCGTGCTCCGGCACGGCAGGGGCCGGCTCACGGACGACACCACGATCCTCACGGTCCGCAGGCGGCCCTCGGGCGAACAGAAGGAAGGCGGCACGGCCCGGCCCGGGTGTACCCGTGAGCCGGACACCGGGCGAACGGAGCCTGGCTGACCCGGTGTTCGAGAACGGATCTCCAAAGGCCGGCACTCGGCCGCACCACCGAGTCCCGATCCGACAACCGGTCAGACAGCACCAAGGATCGTGACGCGCAGACCACTTGGCGTCCTCTTCGCGGAGGCGGCCACACGGCGGTCCGCCGGATCCCGGGCCGCCGATCCGACGGTGCCGCTCAGGGAGTTCCTTTGGGCCGCGCGGATCACCTCCGCGGCGCCGAGCCGGGGCATCTGCCTGCGGGCCGGGGGCTTGAAGTCGCGTCCGGATGGGCACGGACCCCCTACCGATGTCGGCAGCAGGAGGCGTCATGGACCGTCGGATCCGGGTACGTGTCAGCCGGCGGCCCACCGTGCCGCGGGAGCAGGATATCGATCGCAGGACGCCGTCGGGGCGCGTGCTGCCGTACTGAGTCCGGCGCGCCCCTCAGCCGACGTGATGGGCGGCGGCCGCGCGCAGGGCGCGGCGCAGGGCTTCCGGCGGGGGCGGGCCGCCGGCGGTCGCGCTCGCGGTGACGGCGGCGGCGATGCGGCGCAGTTTGGTGTTGGTGTGCTGCGAGGTCTCGCGCAGGATCTGCCAGGCCTGGTCGGGGGTGCACCCGTGGGCGGCCATCAGGACGCCGCGGGCCTGGTCGATGACGGGGCGGGAGTCCAGCGCGTGCCGGAGCTGCGCTATCTCCATGCGCAGCAGGTCCAGTTGTTCGGCGCGTTCCCGGGCGACCGCGGAGGCGGTGCGCACGACGGGTTCGACGGCCCGCGCGGTGTGCAGCGGGTCCGTGGTGTCCAGTCCCGTCAGTTCCAGGACGCGGCGCGGCTGTCCTCGCCAGCCGCGTGTGGTGAGCCGTATGCCGCGGTGCCGGCCGTACTCGGCCAGCAGGTCCAGGCAGGCGAGCCCCGTCGTGTCCAGGAAGGACAGCCCGGCCATGTCCAGCTCGATCGCGGTGATCTCCGGCGGCAGGGCGGCCAGGGCGTCGCCGAGGGTGTCCGTCGCGCCGTGGACCAGCTCGCCGCGGGCCGTCAGGAAGGCGTGGTGGCCCTCCGTACGGGCGTCGATCACCAGGGCGTCCAGTCGTACGATGTGGGCTGCGAGTCCCGCTGAGGTCATGTCTCCCCTCCCGCTCGGTCCATGGGCACCACGCCGGACGCCTGCCCTGCGTCGTCGTGCCTACACCCGCTGTGGTCGAGTGGGCGACCCCACCTGGGCGAGCCGCATGGTTTCCGCGGCCGAGGGCAGGCGCGGGCGTGGTCCAGGCTGCCGGGAAGCGAGGTGTCTCATGAGCGGCGAGCCCTTCGTGCATCCCGCGCTCTTCTACGGCGACCAGCGCGCGTACCTCGCCGGCACCGTCCCCTTCGTACGGGCCGCGCTCAAGACCGGTGAGCCGGTCGCCGTCGCCGTGCCCGGCGAGAAGCTGGAGCTGATCCGGGACGCGCTGGGCGCCGAGGGGGAGGGGGTGCGGTTCCTCGACATGCGGGAGGCGGGGCGCAACCCCGGCCGGATCATCCCCGGTGTGCTGCGCGCCTTCGCGGACGCCCAGCCGCCCGGCCGGCGCACCCGGATCATCGGCGAGCCCGTCTGGGCGGGGCGCGGCCCGGCCGAGTACCCCGCCTGTGTGCAGCACGAGGCGCTGATCAACGCGGCGTTCCGGGGCCGGGAGGTCACCATCCTGTGCCCCTACGACACCGCCGCGCTGGACGCGCGGGCGCTGGCCGACGCGTGGGCCACTCATCCCGTCGTCATCGAGGGCGCCGAGGAGCGGCCCAGCGCGGCCTACGACCCGGAGGGCGTCGTGTCCCGCTACAACGCGCCGCTGCCGCCCGCCCCGGCCGCCGGGCCCGGTGTGCTGCGCGTCGCGTTCGACGAGGACCGCCTTTCCGCCGTCCGGCATCTGGCCGCGGACCACGGCGCGGGGCTCGGGCTCACCGGCGAGGCGCTGGAGAACCTGACCCTGATCACCGCCGAGCTGACCACCAACAGCGTGGTGCACGGCGGCGGCCGGGGCACGCTGAGCGTGTGGGCCGAGGGCGGCCAGGTGCTGTGCGAGGTGCGCGACGGGGGCCGGCTCACCGATCCGCTGGCCGGACGCCGCCCCGCCGTCGCGGGTCGGCGCGGGGGCCGCGGGCTGCTGCTGGTCAACCTGGTGGCCGACCTGGTGCGCACCCACACCGGACCGGACGGCACGACCATCCGCTGCCACCTCGGCTGACCGCTGCCACCTCGGCAGACGGGCTGCCTAGCTGTTCTGTCCGGGGAGGTTGTGGACGGGTGAGCCAGGTCTCGGCTGAGGGATCTTGAACGGGTGAGGGCCCTTCCGGTTCGGTGTGGATTGCGAC